>NZ_JAKZEQ010000006.1:0-109155 GCF_022549155.1 Lactiplantibacillus sp. ME-2 | reverse complement strand
GCTCTACTAAGCAGTTCAGTTGGCGCTTTTTAATTAGTTAGCTGAGACATCGCAACAAGTAGTCACGACTCTTATCATCAAATCAGATGGTTAGTTTTGGTTAGCAAATTTTTCGCCGGTTGTCGCAGCCTTTAAATTAAGGGACTTACGTAAGACGTTCGTGACCCGTTGCTTTTCAGATTGCGAAACAACTTCGAAAGACTGACCATCAATCATCTTACCAGTACCCTGGGCGTGATCAGAGACGATATTCTTGGTTGCACTACGGTAATTAGTGACGATACTAGTTAAATTACCGAATGTTAAGTCAGTCCGTGTTTGTTTAGCAAGTGAATTTAAGAAATCTTGTTTAAGCAAGTTGGAAGCACTGGCGCTTTCTCCGATAATGGCGGTGATTAATTGCCGTTGCCGCTGTTGCCGACCATAGTCGCCGAGTGGATCATCATAACGCATCCGGGAATAGGCCAAGGCTTTGGCACCATTCATATGTTCTTTTTGGCCCTTAGTAAAAGTGTAACCTTCGTAGGTAAATGTCCGAATTGGAGTAATGTCAACGCCACCGATTTCATCCACAACTTTTTTCATGCCACCCATGTTGATCAGGGCGTAATAGTCGATTGGAACGTTCAACCATTTTTGAACGGTCTTGATGGTCGTTCCGGCACTACCATAAGCGTAGGCAGCGTTTAACTTAGTCGGGAAGTCCTGTTCGAAACCGGAGACAGCCACTTCAGAATCACGTGGTAAACTCATCAGGGTCGTTGTCTTAGTCTTGGGGTTGATCGTTGCTAAGATGATCGTATCGGTCCGGCCTTTATAGTTCCGCCCGAGAGCCCCGGTATCAGTTCCGAGTAATAGGATCGAGACGGGTTTCTTGCCATTCAATACGGCGCTCGTATTCCGACTCTTTTTAATACCACTACTCTTGAAGACGGTGTCGGCCGCATTCTTGGCGTTAAAATAAGTTCGCGCGGCAAAGGCCCCGGTCCCAACTAATAACACGGCAATAATGATTAAAACGGTATTGCGAACGGGGTGCTTCTTCTTGGGCCCGTTGCCGTTCCCCTGTGAATTGTTTCCTTGTGATTTCTCACGATGCATTTCTGAGCGACTTGGCATGTCTTCCATGAACTCTTCCTCCAATGGTAATAGTTATTCATAGTTTAGCATTTTTTCGGGTCAGCGGGAACTGAATCCACGTAAGATTTAGCTTGATTACCGATGACTGTCAGATAAATCATAACCTTTTTGTTAATAAAACGTGATTAAAATGGGAATTCTTTGTTTTTTTTTAAGGTTCCCTGAGAGATATTAATGATTCGTTCAGTCGATTAATAGACTATGGTATAATTTTGTTAATTTTAATATTAAATGGGGGTTCTTGTTTTGATGATCGATAAGTCGCGTAGTCGGCCGATCAAGTTTGTCATTGGGGTAATTTTATTTGCCTACTTAAGCTATTTTATTAGTGACGGCGCGGTTGGTATTGATTTACTAGATGTGGCCTTAACGTCGCTGGTCCAAATTAGTAATAGCGGTATTTGGACGGTATTTTATAAGGTGATTGCTTGGTTGGCGTCACCCGGAATGGACATTTTGTGGATCGTCATCCTGGCGTTTCTAATGTACGGATTTAAATATAAGATTCAAGCGTTCTGGACGCTAGCATATATGGTTGGTTCAATGGCGTTAGGCTTTATTGTCAAGCACATCATCGGCCGAGCGCGACCAATTGGTCATTTAGCGCAGGATACCGGATATAGTTATCCCAGTGGTCACGTTTTAGGAACCTTCGTGTTGGTCAGCGTGATTATCATGTTGATTGTTCCTGAGTTGCCAAGTTATCGAATGGCAATGATCGTCAAGTGGGTGAGTGTCGTATGGTTAGTATTGGTCATTTTCTCACGTATTTACTTGAATGCACATTATCCAACTGATACGATTGGGGCCGTGCTATTGGCATGGTCTTGGAGTCAAATCATGCAATGGTTCTACGTTTTCTGGGCACCAGGATTATTGAAATGGCCGTTGTTTTATCGTTCATATTTATAAAGACAATTAACAAACTTAAACTAATCTATTATTTAGCAGGCAACCGTGTCACTAAATAATAGACTCAAAATAAAAAATCGTTTGCTTTAATCGACACTACTCGGCTGATTGCGAGAAATTGATCGAAGCAAACGATTTTTTGTTTACATCTATAAAATATTAACTAGCAACGACTGGTAATGAACTAACGATTATCAGCTAGCCATTCAAGTGCTAATGTTAACCAGTGGGCGACGTGCGGCTGATTGGCGTCTGGTTTCCATGCTGTTTGTGCATTCGCAAGGGCTAGTCCGTGTGGGCCATGTTTAAAGACGTGTAGTTCATAAGGAATCTTAGCAGTTGCTAACGCAGTCGCGTAGGCAAGCGTATTGGTTGCTGGAACAATTGGGTCGTCAGCCGTTGTCCAGATAAAAGTCGGCTGATTATCTGAATTGACGTGTTGGTCAGCGGCCAGTTCGTTCGGCGTTGGTGTCCAGGTAGCCAAGGTCGCGTCATCCTTGGGAAAACCTAGCAATGGACTGATGACTGGATAGCCGAGTACCACGTTATTCGGCTTTAACATGGCGGGCGTTACGTTTAATTCAGTTGCCACGCGGGTCGCCCAGTAATCGTTATACAGTGCCACAATGTGACCACCCACGCTAAAACCAGCAGGCGTGATCTGTTGCGGATCAATATGCCATTCGGCCGCGTGTTGACGAAGCAAGTTGACTGCTCGTCCTAAATCTAATACGGGTGCTAATCCGAGTGGTTGTTGATCAGTGAGTAGCGTATATTCCAAGTAAAAGGCCTGGTAACCGTGCCCAGCGAAAGCCATGGCGAGACTCTCTGCTTGCGCCACTGGAATATGCGTGTATGAGCCGCCCGGAACGATAATAATGGCGGGTAAGTTCGTTTGGTGTGCGTTCGTATCCGGTTGATGCAAATAACCGGTCAATTGCGCGCACGTCGCTGTTAATTTTTGCTTAATAACTTGCATGCAATCACCTCAATTTGATATGGTTAACATAACTATTATAACGCAAGTCAGGTGGAACAGATATGGGCATGGTTACGGTTACAACTCGGAATGAGCAACTCGAGTTACGGCCATTTACGTTGGCAGATACAGAGGATTATTATGACTTAGTTCGTGATCCGTCAATTGCGGCATCGGCGGGCTTTACGCCAGCGCACAGCTTAGTGGAAGCCGAATTCTTATTGAAACAGCAAGCGAAGTTACCACAGATTTTTGCGATTGAACTAACAGCGATCCACCGCGTGATTGGCAGTGTGGGGTTGTATGAGCGCATGACGAATACGGGCGAACCAGCAACTTTAGAGATGGATCTCGGGTATATGTTGAACGCTCGATATTGGGGGCGGGGCATTATGACGGCAGCAGTTGCACGTATTTTACGATACGGGTTTGAAACGCTTCATTTGCGGCGGATCACAGCCAGTTGTCTAGCTAATAATCCGGCGTCTAAGCGAATCTTAGAGCATGCTAATTTTCGACAGTATGATGCTGTTCGCCATCCAGATTACGCCCCGTTTGGCGCTGGTCAGACGGAGTTATTCTTTGATTGTGTGGAATTAAACCTTTAGGAGGTGAGTTAATGCAACTCGCAAAATCGTTTGAACAGGCCGCCTGCGTGTTGGTATTGTTGGCTACACAGCAACCGGAGATTCCGTTGACTGCGGATGTCTTGCACGAGCGAATTGGTGGTTCCGCTTCGTATATTCGTAAGATTATTCGTAAATTAGTAGTGGCAGGACTGGTCACGTCTACCAGTGGAAATAACGGGGGTGTCCACTTGGCACGCTCACCTGAGGATATTTCAATTACAGATGTGGTCGCGGCCATCGAGGGGACGTTGCAGACCTTTCCGAATTATGGTTATTTTGACCGAGTATTTAAGGACGTTGAACCGGTCGCTCACGAAGGGACGAAAGTGGTCAACGGGATTTTTTCGCGAGCGGATCAATTATGGTTAGATTTTTTAGACCAGCAAAAACTGGCGACATTGATCAAGGAATTATTAGTTGTTACTCAAATCCCAGTGTTGGATTGGACGAATTATTCAGATGATAAAATGGCCCAATTAAATGCGCTGCTTAGTCGGATGCGGGCACATAAGTGAGACGTCGTACAAACTCGATAAAAATTGGGAGCGGTTTCGCTTGGTAAACCAATATTGACGCGCTTTTGCCAATCGGGGATCATTTTCAAAATGATACACTTTATTTCACAAGGCTGAAAATGCTGTTATTAAAGCGTTTTTTATGGTATTCTAACAATGAATTTCACAAGATAGAGGGGAACAACATGCCAGATAAGAAATATTACGGGGCCGATGCGATCGTCGACAGCCTTGTAAACCACGACGTTAAGTACGTATTCGGGATTCCAGGCGCTAAGATCGATCGGGTCTTTGAGCGCTTGGAGCACCCAGTCAACCCGAAAAGTCCGCGGTTGATCGTGACGCGGCATGAACAGAATGCCGCGTTTATCGCTGCCGGAATCGGTCGGATTACTGGGAAACCTGGTGTAGTGATGACAACATCTGGCCCCGGTGCCAGCAATTTAGCCACGGGGCTCGTAACGGCAACTGCTGAAGGTGACCCAGTCTTGGCAATTTCTGGTCAAGTTCAGCGTGCTGACTTGTTACGGTTGACCCACCAAAGTATGAATAACGCGGCACTATTTAAGCCGATTACAAAGTACAGTGCGGAAGTTCAAGAACCGGAAAACATTTCGGAAGTGCTCGCAAACGCCTACCAAGAAGCCACAGCTGCTAAGCAGGGTGCCAGCTTTGTTAGTGTGCCACAAGATGTCACTGATTCGATTGTACGCACACCTGTTATTACACCAATCCAAGCACCTAAGTTAGGGCCTGCTAGCCCGGTCGAAGCCACGTTATTAGCACAAAAAATCAAAGCAGCTAAGTTGCCGGTCTTGCTAGTTGGGATGCGGGCTTCTTCACCAGAAGTGACGAAAGCAATTCGGAACTTGGTGGCTGCTGCTAATCTACCAGTTGTCGAGACTTTCCAAGCGGCCGGCGTGATTTCACGTGATTTGGAAGCCAACCATTTCTTCGGTCGGGTCGGGTTATTCCGTAACCAACCGGGGGACATGTTACTAAAGAAGTCCGACTTAGTGATTGCGGTCGGTTATGACCCGATTGAATATGAACCCCGCAACTGGAATGCGGAAGGCAAATCCCGTATCGTGGTTATCGATGCAATGCGCGCTGAAATTGATCATAATTTTCAACCGGAAACCGAATTGATCGGTGATATTGCCCAGACGTTAGACTTTTTGTTGCCGTACATGAAGGGCTATGATATTAGCGATAGTGCGCGAGCTTACTTGGGTGAATTACAAGAACGGCTTCAGACGCGTGATTTCGTACCTAATATTGATAAGCAGTCCAAGTTAAATCATCCGCTGTCAGTAATTGCAGCCTTACAACAACGGGTCAGTGATGACATGACAGTGACGGTCGATGTCGGCAGTCATTATATCTGGATGGCGCGTCACTTTCGGAGCTATGAACCACGGCACTTGTTGTTCAGTAATGGGATGCAAACGCTAGGGGTGGCCTTACCTTGGGCAATCGCAGCGGCTTTGGTTCGTCCAGATACGCAAATCGTATCTGTCTCTGGTGATGGTGGTTTCCTATTTTCCGCCCAAGAGCTGGAAACGGCTGTTCGACTGAAGCAAAATATCGTTCATTTGATCTGGAATGATGGCACCTACGATATGGTTAAATTCCAAGAAGAAATGAAGTATGGCGAGGATGCAGCGGTCCACTTTGGCCCAGTTGATTTTGTGAAGTATGCTGAAAGCTTTGGTGCGACTGGCTTGCGGGTAAACCAACCTGCTGATTTGGAAAAAGTGCTTGATCAGGCCTTTGCCACGGATGGTCCAGTTGTGGTGGATATTCCAATTGATTATTCTGATAACAAGGCGTTAGGTAAGACAATGTTACCAGACCAGTTTTATTAAAATTAACATTAGTGACCGGTTGTCAAAAGATGGTCGGTCAGATATAATGGTTGAGTATATCGAAAGAAGAGGATGCGGTTAACAATAGTAGCCGGCTGGAAGTGGGTCACCACTTATGAAGGTCAGTGAACGGGGCAACCGCCGAAATCGATGGATCAGTGACCGATTCATCCGTTGGGCCTTGGTTGAATAAATCAAGGACTGTCGCAGCTAGAATAGTTGCGGGGCGCTATCGACGATGAAATCAGCAATTATGTCAATCAATCTGATTAAAGTCTTTTTGCGCACGTTATCGTGAGGCAAAGAGGCTTTTTATTTTGATTGTGCTAACCTGAATCGGTGTGAACACTTTTAGATATAAATCGATTTTTGGAGGTTCTGCAATGGCAGAAAAACAACATCAGGAAGTGCGTCGTTCCTTACAGACGCGGCATTTATCCATGATTGCATTAGGTGGTAGTATCGGGACCGGGCTGTTTGTCGCGTCCGGTTCGGCAATTTCAACGGCTGGGCCAGGGGGAGCATTACTGGCCTACGTTGGTATTGGAGTGATGGTTTACTTTTTAATGACTAGTCTGGGCGAAATGGCAACTTATTTGCCCGTTTCAGGTTCGTTTTCCACGTATGCTACTAAGTTTGTTGACCCGGCACTTGGGTTTGCGATGGGCTGGAATTACTGGTTCAACTGGGCAATCACGTTAGCGGTCGATATTAGTACGGCGGCGATTGTCATGCAGTTCTGGTTGCCATCCGTGCCGGGGTGGGTTTTTAGTCTGATTGCGCTCGTTTTGATTTTTACGATCAACGCGCTGTCAGTCCGGTCGTTTGGAGAAACTGAGTACTGGCTTTCGCTAATTAAAGTGGTGACCGTGCTCGTATTCTTGGTTATCGGTGTCTTGACGATCGTGGGAATCATGGGCGGTCATGCCACTGGCCTCAGTAACTTTACCTATAAAAAGGCACCATTTGTCGGTGGAATTCCAACGATTTTGAGTGTCTTCGTGGTCGCTGGTTTTTCGTTTCAAGGAACCGAATTAATTGGGATCACGGCCGGGGAGTCAGCAACACCGGAGAAAAGTATTCCGGCGGCTATTAAACAAGTTTTCTGGCGTATTTTGTTATTTTACATTTTAGCCATTTTCGTGATTGCGGCGATTATTCCTTATACGTCGAAAGATCTTCTAGGGTCATCAGCGAGCGATATTGCCATCAGTCCGTTCACGTTAGTCTTTAAACGGGCTGGGTTGGCGGCTGCGGCCAGTGTGATGAACGCAGTGATCTTGACGTCCGTATTGTCAGCTGCTAATTCGGGGATGTACGCCTCGACACGGATGTTATATTCTTTGTCATTACAGGGTTATGCCCCCAAGACATTTGGTCGGGTCAATCGTCGTGGGATTCCAATCATGGCATTATTAGGAACGACGGTGATTGGATTACTCACGTTCTTGTCGAGTCTATTCGGTGAACGGATTTATATTTTCCTCGTTTCGGCCAGTGGGTTAACGGGTTTTATCGCTTGGCTAGGAATCGCTATTTCGCATCTGCGTTTCCGTCGCGCGTTTGTTAAGCAGGGGCATCAATTGAGTGAATTGCGGTACCATGCCAAGTGGTTCCCATTTGGCCCGTGGTTCGCCTTTATCTTGTGTGTCGTGGTCATTATTGGTCAAGACTTACATTCATTTGCAACGCTTGATTGGCAGGCTATTGGGGTGACCTATATGAGCATCCCGTTATTCATCATCTTGTATGTCTATTATAAGATTCGCTATCATACTAAGATGATTCCGCTAGACAAGGTTGATTTGACACGCAAACGACACCATCAAGATTAAGCACGCACTTTGATAGTTTGATTAAATGCGGTTGACACTGGGTCAATCGCATTTTTTGACGGCGAGAGTTGGACCTGTCAACTCAAGGCGCGGTCGTATTTTTAGGTGTCCTGATTTATGCTGATAACACTGCTCGCAACAGATGGTCACGGCGGGTCGTTATGAGTGGGGGCTTGCACGATTGTAATGATAGCAAGCGGCAAATTGAGGGTGCGCTAATCTGATATCTATGGTAATTTGATAGAATGAGAATATGGAATCATTAAAAATTCGCAAACTTATCCTTAGGAATAGGCTAGTCGGCTATGACTATGCTAAGCTGAAATGAGAAAGGCAGCGAGAGAGATGTTAAAGAGAAATTTGTTAAGAGGTCTAGCATTAGTGTCATTAGCAGGTGTCCTGGCTGGCTGTGGTGCTAGCCAGTCGACGTCTAAAGCGACTAGTAGTTCTACGAGTGCTAAGTCGACGAAGACGCAGACCAAGCGGCAACGACTGATTAGTGCCTTACCGAAAGGCGTTAAATCGACCGATAGCGACTTAGTGGTCGTCAATAAGTGGCATAAGCGCGCTGAGATGACATTTAATAAGTCGAGCGTGGATGGTATTGAAGTCCGTAGTTCTATCGTCAAACCATTGGAAGCCTTTCTAGCGGGGGCAAAAAAAGCCGGCTATCCAGCAACAATCGTGTCTGGGTATCGTTCAGTCGCTTATCAAAAAGAGGTTTGGGATCAGTCGATTCAAACCTATGAGAATCAAGGAAAATCAGCCAAGGAAGCCTTAAAGCTGACTAAAGAATATGTCGCAGTTCCTAGTGGTAGTGAGCATGAAACTGGTCTCGCAGCAGATATCATGAACACGCACTGGTACAGCACTCATGGTAATCAATTATTGTCATCATCCGACAAGAACAAGGGTCAGCAGTGGTTGATTAATCACGCGGCGGACTATGGATTTGTGTTGCGCTTTACTAAAGATGGTAAGCAGTCGACCGGGATTGACTATGAATCTTGGCATTTCCGTTACGTTGGTAAGGCGAGTGCGGAATTCATGACTAAGCACAATTTGACTCTCGAACAGTACGTCAGTTTGCTGCAGGCTCGAGAAAAGGCGGCCAAGTAATAAGCTAGCCGTATTCTTGATGGCCCCAATTAATACCATTTATGGCGTACGTTAGGAATTAGCTAGCGTGCGCTTTTAAATTGTCTTCGGTTTAGCAATGTGGGTTCGTCTCAACTGAGTATTATTTGGTCACGACAGATCATGCTGGTCAGAGGCCGCGCTCAAAGCTGATGTGCCACCAGCGCCGGCTTGGGTAACCCAGTGTGTGTTAGTGAGTTGCTGGGATCGCTGACTAGTGCGTCGCAGTTGTGGCTGGTGCGAAGTTTTTTACTGAATTGACTCACCAGATATTGCATTTTAAGACGTGGGTGCGTACAATATGTAGTGTTGCTTTTAGAGATAATCAAAATTTTGACGTGATTAAAAGGAGAGACGCCCCATGCTTGTAATGTCAGGAACAATCGGTGCCGGCAAGACGAGTTTAACGCAGTTAGTGGCTAACCACTTTGGTTCTAAAGCGTTTTACGAGTCAGTTGATGATAATCCCATTTTGCCGTTATTTTATAAGGATCCTAAGAAGTACGCCTTCTTATTACAAATCTATTTTTTAAATAAACGGTTAGACAGTATTAAATCAGCTTTTGCTAACGATCTGGACGTCTTAGACCGGTCGATTTTTGAAGATTCATTATTATTTCATTTGAATGGTGATCTTGGCCGGGCGACGAATACCGAAGTTGACATTTATGATTCATTATTAGATAACATGATGCAGGAATTGCCAGAAGCGTCTCATCAAAAGAGTCCTGATTTACTTATTCATATCAATATTTCTTTTGATACGATGCTCAAACGAATCCAAAAGCGGGGCCGTTCTTACGAACAAATTGATCAAGATCCTGATTTATATAAATATTATCAGACTTTGAATGAACGCTATGACGACTGGTACGCTAATTATGATCATAGCCCGAAGATGCAGATCGACGGGGATCAGCTGGACTTTGTCGCCGATGCGGATGCGCGTAAGGAAGTCATTCGGTTGATCGACGAAAAAGTGGCTAGTTTAGGCTAGTTGCCTTTTTAGAATCAATGTTTTATAGTAGACAGTGAATATTAAACACGGCGCGTTTTTAAGTAGACGTTCAGAGAACCGGTGGGTGGTGTGAATCGGTAGTCGAAACTCCGGCGCGACAATGTGGGCAGGTAATACTGCACGGCACGGCCGTTATCCGTTTAAGGGTGGGATTAATCATGATCCTGAACTTGGGTGGTACCGCGAATCGCAGTCTCTTCGTCCCAATTGGGAGGAGAGACTGTTTTTATTTACGATTAAAAGTGAAAAGGAGACGTCGTTATGTTAGATGTTAAAATGATTCGTCAAAATCCAGATTTTGTAAAAGAACAGCTTGGTCATCGGGGCGTTGCTGCGAGTGACATCGATGATTTATTGGCCGCTGATGAAAAGCGTCGTGAATTGATCGCCAAGAGCGAACAATTGAAGTCGACGCGTAACCAAGTTTCAGGCGAAATTTCACAGAAGAAGCGGAACAAGGAAGACGCTAGTGCCGAAATTGCAGAAATGCAAAAGGTTAGCGCCGATGTGAAGACGTTGGATGAAGAACGGCGGACAGTCGATGCCCAAGTTCAGGATATGGCTGCACATTTACCAAACATGCCCCATCCCGACGTACCAGTTAGCTTGAAAGAAGAAGATGCCGTTGAATTACGTCGAATCGGGACACCACGGCATTTTGACTTTACGCCGAAAGCACATTGGGATATCGGTGAAGATTTAGGCATCTTAGACTTTGAACGCGGTGCTAAGGTTTCTGGTAGTCGTTTCTTATACTACGTGGGCGATGGTGCTAAACTGGAACGCGCCGTTTACAACTTTTTCTTAGACCAGCACGAAGCTGAAGGGTATACGGAAGTTTTGCCGCCATACATGGTCACTGATGAATCTATGTACGGTACCGGCCAATTTCCTAAGTTTAAGGAAGACGCTTTCCGGATTACGACGCAAGATTTGACGTTGATTCCAACGGCCGAGGTGCCATTAGTCAACTATTATCGTGATGAAGTTATTCCAGCTGAAAAATTACCAGTTTACTTTACGGCCTTATCACCAGCCTTCCGTGAAGAAGCTGGTAGTGCTGGTCGTGATACGAAAGGCTTGATTCGCTTACACCAATTCAATAAAGTTGAAATGGTTAAGTTCACGAAACCAGAAGATTCATGGGATGAATTAGAGAAGTTGACCAACAATGCCGAATCATTGCTAAAGAAACTTGGGTTACCATATCACGTTATTACGTTAACGACTGGTGACATGAGCTTCACAGCTGCCATGACACATGATTTGGAAGTTTGGTTCCCAGAACAAGACAAGTACCGGGAAATCTCGAGTTGTTCAAATTGTACTGATTTCCAAGCTCGGCGGGCGCACATTCAATATCGCGATGACGATGGCAAATTGCAATTCGTTCATACTTTGAACGGGAGTGGCTTAGCTGTCGGTCGGACCGTTGCAGCTATTTTGGAAAACTATCAAAATGAAGATGGGACGGTTACGATTCCAGATGTATTAGTTCCATATATGCACGGTAAGACGAAGATTGAAAAACAAGGTTAATTGAGATGAAGTTAGCGAACTCGCAGCGATGCGAGTTCGCTTTTTTTGCATAATTAATGAGTATTAAAGGGAACTGTCGATTTTAAAATGTGAGTGGAAATAACGGCCGAGTTGACTAAATAATTGCGGGACGGGCAGAATGTTGGGACAACATTTCAGGCGCAAAAGGGCGAAAAAGCTGGGGTTACTGAAATTTATTCACCTTTTTTTGAAAATAGGGTTTGCTATTTTCGGCTACCGTGCTATAATATTTCTTGTCGGAAAAATATAACTTGTTTATCCAGTAAAAAGTATATTTATCCATTTATTTGAAAAAAGTTGTTGACAAGTATTCAACATGATGATAAAGTTAAATAGTTGTCAAGGCATACCAGTAAGAACTGTTTGAACCGGCAACAAGGCATGATTAACATCATGCGGGTGTGGCGGAACTGGCAGACGCGCTAGATTTAGGTTCTAGTGTCTTACGACGTGGGGGTTCGAGTCCCTTCACCCGCACATGCCGACTTAGCTCAGTTGGCAGAGCATCTCACTAGTAATGAGGAGGTCGGAGGTTCGAATCCTCTAGTCGGCATTTACAATTTAATAGCTTTATTATGCGGAAGTAGTTCAGTGGTAGAACATCACCTTGCCATGGTGGGGGTCGCGGGTTCGAATCCCGTCTTCCGCTTTTAATTTGCCGGGGTGGCGGAATTGGCAGACGCACAGGACTTAAAATCCTGCGGTTAGTGATAACCGTACCGGTTCGATCCCGGTCCTCGGCATTTTAAATAAGCACCCATAGCGCAATTGGATAGAGTGTCTGACTACGAATCAGAAGGTTGTAGGTTCGACTCCTACTGGGTGCATTAGTATCGGGAAATAGCTCAGCTTGGTAGAGCACCTGGTTTGGGACCAGGGGGTCGCAGGTTCGAATCCTGTTTTCCCGATCGTTTAACACAGTCTTAGTTAAGTGCTAAGGCTTTTTATTTAATTTTCTCGGGAAGTAGCTCAGCTTGGTAGAGCACTACGTTCGGGACGTAGGGGTCGCAGGTTCAAATCCTGTTTTCCCGATTACGGTTAAACCAACTAATCCAGTCATTTGGCTGGATTTTTTTATGGCCTTTTTTGTAAGCAGGGATGTTTCAACGGTCAGGGACACTTTTGCGACGTTACTCACTAAGTCAGCCATGTGAAGAATACGGTGGTTGTGACTCATGATCCTGACAAGGCAACAGCCACTGTTAGTCATGAGCTCGGAGAAATTAGTCTCAGAACTGCTGTTCATCGTTGTGATACCAGTGCCCGTCGCCTGCAATGAGGAGTGACTCAACTTGACATATTTTAAATAGGTAGTTCAATGAATATGGAGACCTAATAATTTAATCATTATGAGGTTCTAAACGGTTGAATCAATTGAAAGCAAACGTTCGGCGTGCTATGCTGTAACAACCGTTAAGCACATGCTAGTCCGCGGTTTGGGTGAAATTCTTTGCTTTTTTCCATTATCCTCGTATAATAATAGTCAATATTAGTCAAAGATAATGAAAAGGGTGAAGCACATGCAAAGTCAAAATATCTCGGATATTATTGAAAAGTATTTAAAAAGTATTTTGGCGGACTCGGAGCATGTTGAAATTCGACGGTCAGAAATTGCCGACCTTTTCAACGTGGTACCCTCACAGATTAATTATGTGATTAAGACCCGGTTTACGATCCAAAATGGTTACTTAGTTGAAAGTAAACGTGGCGGTGGTGGTTATATTCGCATTGAGAAGGTTAATTTGGTCGATGATGCTGATGTGTTGGACGCCCTCATACAGGTGATCGGCGATTCAATCACACAACGAGATGCTTATGCGGTCGTCCAAAGTTTATACGAGGACGACGTCTTAAATCGTCGAGAAGCGCAATTGATTTTAGTGGCGATTGACCACGAGACGTTAGGATTAACGGACCGGGACTTAGAAAACAGTCTGCGGGCCCGGATAATTATCGGAATCTTGAACCACTTGCGTTACGAAAGCTAAAGAAAGCGAGGAATCGCAATGGATAACTTATTTACACCTAGTGCCAAAAGTGTGCTGGTACTGGCACAGGAACAGGCCAAATATTTCAAGCATCAGGCAGTTGGTACGGAGCATTTGCTATTAGCATTGGCCATCGAAAAGAATGGAATTGCTAATAAGGTGCTACAACAATATGCCGTTAGTGAAGATGACATTCGTGAAGAAATCGAACGGTTCACTGGCTATGGGACGTTGAGCAATGTTGGCAAGGATACTTACTTGCCATATTCACCAAAGGCCAAAGAAATTTTGTCCGTTGCCGGTGATGAAGCAAAACGGCTCGGTGCCAACAAGATTGGAACGGAACATTTGTTGTTAGCGATGCTCTCTGATGAAAGTATCCTTTCCTCGCGAATTTTAATGAATTTAAACTTAGATCTAGGTCAGACGCGTAAAGTCGTTCTTCGCAAGCTAGGTGTCAGTGACGCCATGAGTAAGCGCAAGGGTAACGCGGCTAATCGCGGTGGCAAGAAGACTGAAGGAACGCCAACCTTGGATTCTCTGGCGCGCGATTTGACCCAATTAGCTAGTGAACAAGAAATGGACCCGGTAGTAGGTCGTTCCAAGGAAGTCAAACGGGTCATTCAGATCCTGTCACGGCGGACGAAGAATAATCCGGTCTTGATTGGTGAACCTGGGGTTGGGAAGACTGCAATCGCCGAAGGTCTAGCCCAAAAGATTGTGGCCGGTGATGTGCCAACTGATATGGCAGATAAGCGTTTGATGATGCTCGATATGGGATCATTAGTCGCTGGGACAAAGTATCGTGGTGAATTCGAAGACCGCCTGAAAAAAGTGATTGATGAAATTTACAACGATGGCCATGTGATCTTATTTATCGATGAATTGCATACCTTGATTGGTGCCGGTGGTGCTGAAGGGGCTATTGATGCCTCTAATATTCTGAAACCCGCACTTGCACGAGGGGAACTCCAAACGATTGGGGCAACCACTTTAAATGAGTATCAAAAGTACATTGAATCTGACGCTGCGTTGGAACGGCGTTTTGCAACGGTCATGGTCAATGAACCGACGGAAGACGAAGCCGTTGAAATCTTAGATGGACTACGGCCACGCTATGAAGAACATCATCGGGTTACGATTACGGATGAAGCTGTTGATCAAGCAGTCAAGCTATCCAGCCGGTATATCAGTGATCGTTTCTTGCCTGATAAGGCCATTGACTTGATGGATGAGGCGGCAGCTAAAGTCCGCATCGATCAGATGGATCAACCAACAAAGCTATCCAAGAACCAGGACAAGTTAGCGCAACTGCGTGAGGATAAGGAAACAGCGATCGAAGCACAAGATTTTGAACAGGCCGCTGATATTCGTAAGCAGGAGATGAAACTGAAGCAACGCCTAGATCGAATCGAAGCTGACCAAGACGCCGAAGTGACTGAGGGGGCAACACCACACTATGATTTACAAGTCACAGGTGAGGATATTGCTCAGGTCGTTGCCGAATGGACCGGGGTTCCGTTAACGCAATTGCAAAAATCTGAAAGTGAACGCTTAGTTAACTTGGAAAAGATTTTGCATGAACGGGTTGTTGGACAGCCAGAAGCCGTATCCGCAGTGGCTCGTGCTATTCGCCGTGCGCGCAGCGGGTTGAAAGATCCGAGTCGGCCAATTGGTTCCTTTATGTTCTTAGGACCAACTGGGGTTGGTAAGACGGAGCTAGCAAAAGCCTTGGCAGCAGCGATGTTCGGGTCTGAAGATAATATGATTCGGATCGACATGTCTGAATACATGGAACGCTATTCGACTAGTCGTTTGATTGGCTCGGCACCTGGTTACGTTGGTTATGACGAGGGCGGTCAGCTGACAGAGAAGGTTCGCCAGAAACCATACTCGGTCGTGCTATTTGATGAAGTTGAAAAAGCTCATCCGGACGTCTTTAACATTTTGTTACAAGTTTTGGATGACGGCTACTTGACGGATTCTAAGGGTCGGAAGGTAGACTTCAGAAATACGATTCTGATTATGACGTCGAACCTTGGGGCAACCACACTTCGTGATGAAAAATCAGTTGGTTTTGGTGCAACTGATAAGGCCAATGACTACAATGCGGTTGCTGCGACGATTCGAGCAACGTTAAAACAGACGTTCCGCCCAGAATTCTTAAACCGGATCGACGAAACAATCGTCTTCCATTCATTGAATAAGGAAGAATTACACGAAATCGTTAAGTTGATGTCACAAGAAATTGTTGATCGAGTGGCCCAACAAGGTATCAAGATCAAAATCACTCCGGCTGCCATTGACGTGGTTGCGAAGGCTGGCTTTGACCCTGAGTACGGAGCACGACCAATTCGACGGGCATTACAGACTGAAATCGAAGATCGGTTGAGTGAAGAATTATTGACCGGCGCGATCAAGGTCGATGACCAAGTTACGATTGGTGCTAGCAAGGGTACCATTACAATTAATATTAAAAACCAGCCTAAGGCAGATGGTCGTTCGACCGTTTCCTCAAAGTAGGCGCGATTAAATTAAAGATGACGCTTGAAGTGGTAGTCCACTTCAGGCGTCATCTTTTAGGTTCAATCGGTATTAAGATGCTACCCACTGAAGTGAACTGTAGGATCTGAGGCTGGTGGTTCGGTGCTGATTGGTGTAAATTATAATAGGAAATAAAGTCAAGAAAGAAGATGATAACATGGCGACACGAGCCGAACAGATGGCGAAGACGCACCAGGCGATTTTAGACACAGCCCGGGAACTGTTTTTAAGAAATGGGTATGATGCGACAAGTACGCGCGACATTGCGAATGCGATTGGCATTACGCAGCCCGCGCTTTATCACCATTTTAAAGATAAAGAGGTCATCTTTCTGGCTGTCATTACGACGGTCGGTGCGGAAATCAAGGCTGGCATTGAAGCGATTCAAGTCCGTGCGGATTGGTCTCCGTTGGATCAATTAACAGAAGTCTCGCTATTACTAACGCATAAGCATCCGGCTGATGTCTTCACGTTAATTCATTCCAGTTTCAAAGCATTAACGCATGAACATATTCGCGAGTTGGGCGGCATATTTGTTACTGATTATGTGAAGCCGATTCAAACCGTTTTTGAGCAACCTGACATGCAACTACATGTGGGGGTCACACCACAGATGGCGACGAATTTCTATATCACCAGCTTGAGTCCACTGTTTAACAGTTTTCATCAAATCGGTGATCCTCATGCTGACGAGCGGACCCGCGTTCAAACTCTTTTAAAGATGATCTTATACGGGGTTGCGAGTGAACCAGAAAACTAATGGCGGCAGAGAAGTCTACTAGTTGACAACTAACGTTATTCGATGTATATTATAACTTGTCTGTAACCGTGAACTCGAGCGAACGCGCAATCTATTGTCTGTGCGGCTCGTTAATATAAATCCAAAAATAGTCAACTTAAGCGACTATTTTTGGTTTTTTTATGCCTAAAATTCGGTCAAAAACGCATTTGTAACACAAATGTAATATTTGGCCGGAGGTGGCGGGTTCCGGAATAATAAGAAGGGGTGAACAACTTGGCCGGACATTTAGTAAAATACGGTAAACACCGTACCCGTAGAAGTTATGCACGTATCAAGGAAGTTCTTGATTTGCCTAACTTGATCGAAATCCAGACCGATTCTTACCAATGGTTCTTGGATGAAGGTCTCCGGGAAATGTTTGAAGATATTATGCCGATCGACGATTTCGCAGGAAAACTTTCACTTGAATTTGTCGACTATCAATTATTAGAACCAAAGTACACCGTCGAAGAAGCTCGTGAACATGATGCCAACTACTCGGCACCATTGCACGTTACCCTACGTTTAACTAACCATGAAACTGGTGAAATTAAGTCGCAAGACGTATTCTTCGGTGATTTTCCATTAATGACTGAACAAGGGACGTTTATTATCAACGGTGCCGAACGGGTCATTGTTTCACAATTGGTTCGTTCACCCGGCGTTTACTTCAATGAGGAATTAGATAAAAATGGGCGTCCTAGCTACGGCACAACGGTTATTCCTAACCGGGGTGCTTGGTTAGAACTTGAAACTGACGCCAAGAATGTCTCATACGTACGGATCGATCGTACGCGGAAGATTCCATTGACGGAATTAGTCCGGGCCTTAGGCTATGGTTCTGACGATGACATTATTGACATGTTGGGTGAAACTGACAGTTTGATATTGACGTTGGAAAAGGACGTTCATAAGAACACCGACGACTCCCGGGTTGAAGAATCCTTAAAAGATATCTACGAACGGCTACGTCCTGGTGAACCTAAGACGGCTGACAGTTCGCGGAGCCTATTGACTGCTCGGTTCTTCGATCCAAAACGGTATGACTTCGCACCAGTTGGTCGCTACAAGGTTAACAAGAAGTTAAGCATGAAGACGCGCTTAATGGACCAAACGTTAGCTGAGACATTAGCTGATCCTGATACTGGTGAAGTTATTGCGCAAAAGGATACGGTCATTGACAAGAATGTCATGGCTAAACTATCCCCATACTTGGAACGTGACGACTTTAAGACGGTTACTTACACACCATCTGACGAAGCCGTTGTTACGAATCCAATGGTCTTACAAGTTGTTAAGGTTTATTCACAAAACGACCCTGAAAAGGTTGTGAACGTGATTGGTAATGGCAACATTGATTTGAAGTTCAAGCACATTGTGCCTGCTGATATCATTGCTTCCATTAATTACTTCTTCAACTTGCAAGAAGGTCTTGGCTCAACCGATGATATTGATCACTTGGGTAACCGGCGGATTCGTTCCGTGGGTGAATTATTGCAAAACCAATTCCGGATTGGGTTATCCCGGATGGAACGGGTTGTGCGTGAACGGATGTCGATTCAAGATGCTGCGACGGTAACGCCACAACAATTGATTAACATTCGCCCAGTGGTTGCTTCAATTAAGGAATTCTTTGGGTCATCACAATTGTCACAATTCATGGACCAAACCAACCCCTTAGGTGAATTAACGCATAAGCGGCGTTTATCAGCCTTAGGACCTGGTGGTTTGACTCGTGATCGGGCCGGATATGAAGTTCGTGACGTGCACTATACCCACTACGGTCGGATGTGCCCAATCGAAACGCCTGAAGGCCCTAACATTGGTTTGATCAACAGTTTGTCTTCTTATGCGAAGGTCAACCGTTACGGCTTCATCGAAACGCCATACCGGCGTGTCGATTGGACAACGCATAAGGTTACCGATAAGATCGACTACTTAGCAGCCGATGAAGAAGACCAATTTGTGATTGCACAAGCCAACTCTCCATTGAATGATGATGGTTCTTTCGTTGAAGACACTGTTTTAGCTCGTAACAAGGAAGAAAACTTGGAAACGCCAATCGAAAATGTCGATTACATGGACGTTTCGCCTAAACAAGTGGTTGCCGTCGCAACGGCATGTATTCCTTTCTTGGAAAACGATGACTCTAACCGTGCTTTGATGGGGGCCAACATGCAACGACAAGCGGTGCCGTTACTTGATCCTCACGCGCCATTAATTGGGACTGGGATTGAATATAAAGCTGCACATGACTCAGGGATTGCCTTGATTTGTCGTCATGAAGGAACGGTTGAATACGTTGATGCTCGCGAAGTTCGCGTTCGTCGCGATGATGGTTCATTAGACACTTACAAGTTAATGAAATTCCGTCGTTCTAACGGTGGTAAGAACTATAACCAACGGCCAATCGTTAAAGTTGGCGATCACGTTGATAACGATGAAGTCTTAGCCGATGGTCCAGCAATGGAAGGTGGGGAATTAGCCCTTGGGCAAAACCCATTAGTTGCTTTCATGACTTGGAATGGTTATAACTTCGAAGATGCCATCATTATTAATGAACGTTTAGTCCGTGAAGACGTCTACACGTCAATTCATATTGAAGAATATGAATCAGAAGCACGTGACACCAAGCTTGGACCTGAAGAAATGACTCGTGAAATTCCTAACGTCGGGGAAGATGCATTGAAGAACCTTGACGAAGACGGGATTATCCGGATTGGGGCCGAAGTTAAAGACGGTGACATCTTGGTTGGTAAGGTAACGCCTAAAGGGGTTACGGAATTGTCAGCTGAAGAACGGCTTCTCCATGCGATCTTTGGTGAAAAGGCGCGTGAAGTTCGGGATACGTCACTCCGGGTTCCTCATGGTGGCGGCGGTATCATCCAGGACGTTAAGATCTTCACTCGTGAAAACGGTGATGAATTATCTCCTGGCGTTAACATGATGGTTCGGGTCTACATCGCACAAAAGCGGAAGATCCAAGTTGGTGACAAGATGGCCGGTCGGCATGGTAACAAAGGGACGGTTTCAATCGTGGTTCCTGAAGAAGACATGCCGTACATGCCTGATGGGACACCAATCGATATCATGTTAAGCCCAATGGGTGTGCCTTCTCGTATGAATATCGGGCAAGTGCTCGAATTGCATTTGGGGATGGCTGCTCGGAAGTTAGGAATTCACATGGCAACGCCTGTCTTTGATGGTGCTCAAGATACAGATATTTGGGAAGCCATTCGTGAAGCTGGGGTTGATTCAGATGCCAAGTCGATCGTCTATGATGGTCGGACTGGTGAACCGTTCGATAAGCGGGTCGCTGTTGGGGTCATGCACTACATGAAGCTTAGTCACATGGTTGACGATAAGATCCATGCTCGTTCAATCGGACCTTACTCTTTGGTTACGCAACAACCACTTGGTGGGAAAGCGCAATTTGGGGGCCAACGTTTCGGTGAAATGGAAGTTTGGGCCTTGGAAGCTTATGGTGCAGCTTATACCTTGCAGGAAATCTTGACTTACAAGTCCGATGACGTTGTTGGTCGGGTTAAGACCTATGAAGCAATCGTTAAGGGCGAACCAATTCCAAAGCCTGGCGTGCCGGAATCATTCCGCGTGTTGGTTAAGGAATTGCAAGCACTCGGTCTTGACATGAAAGTCTTGGATTCTGAAGACAAAGAAATCGAATTGCGGGACATGGATGATGATGACGATGAAGTTGTCAATGTCGATGCACTCAGCAAGTTTAAACAACAACAAGATGAGAAGGCTGCGGACAAGGCCGCAAAAGCTGACGCCGCTAAGCCTTCTGAAACAACCAACGCTCAGCAAGATAATCAATAAAAAGGGAGGTCGGTCCTTTGATCGATGTCAACAAGTTTGAAAGCATGCAAATCGGTCTGGCATCCCCAGACAAGATTCGCAGCTGGTCATATGGCGAAGTCAAAAAGCCAGAAACCATTAACTACCGGACATTGAAACCTGAAAAAGACGGTCTGTTTGACGAACGGATTTTTGGTCCTACTAAGGATTGGGAATGTGCTTGTGGTAAATACAAACGGATTCGTTATAAGGGTATTGTCTGTGACCGTTGTGGGGTCGAAGTGACTCGTAGTAAAGTCCGTCGTGAACGGATGGGTCATATCGAACTTGCCGCACCAGTTACTCACATCTGGTACTTTAAGGGAATTCCTAGCCGGATGGGCTTAGTCTTAGACATGAGTCCCCGGGCACTTGAAGAAATCATTTACTTCGCTTCATACGTCGTTATCGAATCTGGTAATACGCCACTTGAAAAGAAGCAATTACTTTCTGAACGTGAATACCGTGAGAAGAAGGCTCAATATGGTAACGAATTTGAAGCTGCCATGGGTGCCGAAGCCATCAAACGGTTATTGAATAACGTGGATCTTGAAAAAGAGGCACGTGATTTAAAGGAAACTCTGAAGGATGCTTCTGGTCAGAAGCGGACCCGGGCCGTTCGGCGGCTTGATATCATCGAAGCTTTCGTGACATCTGGTAACGAACCAGCTTGGATGGTAATGGACGCAATTCCGGTTATTCCCCCGGACTTACGGCCAATGGTTCAATTGGAAGGTGGTCGTTTTGCCACCTCTGACTTGAACGACTTGTACCGGCGGGTTATCAACCGTAATAACCGGTTGAAACGCTTGTTGGACTTAAATGCACCTGGGATTATCGTGCAAAACGAAAAGCGGATGTTGCAAGAAGCCGTTGATGCGTTGATCGATAATGGTCGTCGTGGCCGTCCCGTTGCTGGTCCTGGTAACCGGCCATTGAAGTCTCTTTCACACATGTTGAAAGGGAAGCAAGGGCGGTTCCGTCAAAACTTACTTGGTAAGCGGGTTGACTATTCTGGTCGTTCGGTTATCGATGTTGGGCCTTTCTTGAAGATGAACCAAATGGGCTTACCACGTCAAATGGCGTTGGAATTGTTCAAACCGTTTATCATGAAGGAATTGGTTAAACGTGAATTAGCTTCTAACATCAAGAATGCTAAGCGAAAGATCGAACATGCTGATGACGATGTCTGGGGTGTGTTGGAAGACGTTATCAAGGAACATCCTGTTCTCTTGAACCGCGCCCCTACGCTTCACCGTTTAGGGATTCAAGCTTTCGAACCCGTCTTGGTTAGTGGTAAAGCGATGCGGCTCCATCCATTGGCTTGTGAAGCTTACAACGCCGATTTCGATGGGGACCAAATGGCTATTCACGTCCCACTTTCAGATGAAGCCCAAGCTGAAGCACGGCTCTTAATGTTGGCTGCCCACCATATTTTGGCGCCTAAGGACGGGAAACCCGTTGTTACGCCATCTCAAGATATGGTTATCGGTAACTACTACTTGACGACTGAAGAAATCGGTCGTGAAGGCGAAGGTATGATCTTCAAGGACTTGAATGAAGCGCAAAAGGCTTACCAATCAGGTTATGTACATTTGCATAGCCGGGTCGGCATTCAGGTCTCATCAATGCCTGACAAGCCATTCACGGACGATCAGAAGCAAGCAGTCTTAGTCACGACGGTTGGTAAGGCAATCTTCAACAACATTTTGCCTGGCAAGTTCCCTTACTTGAACGAACCAACTAACGATAACTTGATTGCTGGTACACCGGACAAGTATTTCTTGAAGCCTGGTGAAGATATTCATCAATTCTTGGATGCCCAGGAAATCATTCCACCATTCAAGAAGGGCTTCTTGGCCGACATTATCGCTGAAGTTTACAAGCAATATCACGTGACAGCAACGTCACTCTTGCTTGACCGGATGAAGGACTTAGGTTACAACATTTCAACTAAGTCTGGTTTGACGGTTGGGGTTGCCGATATTACTGGTTTGAAAGAAAAACCAGCAATTATCGCCGAAGCCCATAAACAAGTTAATACGATTTCAAAACAGTTCCGTCGTGGTTTAATTACTGATGACGAACGTTATGAACGGGTCATTGGTGTCTGGAACGACGCTAAGGACCAAATCCAACAAAAACTGATTGAAAGTTTCAACGCGGATAACCCAATCTTTATGATGAGTGATTCTGGTGCGCGTGGTAACATTTCAAACTTTACTCAGTTAGCTGGGATGCGTGGTTTGATGGCTGCCCCTAACGGTAAGATCATGGAATTACCAATCCTTTCAAACTTCCGTGAAGGTTTGTCTGTCTTGGAAATGTTCATTTCAACCCACGGTGCTCGTAAAGGGATGACCGATACGGCGCTTAAGACTGCCAACTCAGGTTACTTGACTCGGCGTCTGGTTGATGTGGCTCAAGATGTTATCGTTCGTGAAAAGGATTGTGGGACTGACCGTGGGTTGCGGATTCACGCAATCATGGAAGGTAACGAAGTCATCGAACCGTTGTATGACCGGATCTTAGGTCGTTACACGATGAAGACTGTCTTTGATCCTGAAACGCATGATGAAATTGTCGGTAACAACGTCTTGATCGACGAAGACTTAGCTCATAAAATCGTTGATGCTGGTGTAACGGAAGTTACGATCCGTTCTGCATTTACTTGCAACACTAAGCATGGGGTTTGTGAACATTGCTACGGCCGTAACATGGCTACTGGTGATGAAGTTGAAGTTGGTGAAGCTGTTGGGACAGTTGCCGCACAGTCTATCGGTGAACCCGGTACTCAGCTGACCATGCGGAACTTCCATACCGGTGGTGTTGCCGGGGACGATATTACCCAAGGGTTGCCTCGTGTGCAAGAAATTGTGGAATCACGGAATCCTAAAGGGCGTGCCGAAATCTCAGAAGTTACTGGGACGGTTGAATTAATTGAAGAAAATCCAGCGGAACGGACGAAGGAAGTTACGGTTAAGGGTGAAACTGATACACGGACTTACACGTTGCCGTTAACAGCACGGATGGCGGTTAGTGAAGGCGACTTTATTCACCGTGGTGCTGCGTTGAACATTGGGTCGATCGATCCTAAGCAATTGATTCAAGTACGTGATGTCTTATCAACTGAAAACTACTTGCTCCGTGAAGTTCAAAAGGTTTATCGGATGCAAGGGGTTGAAATTGGCGATAAGCACGTTGAAATCATGATTCGGCAAATGTTACGGAAGGTTCGGGTCATGGATCCGGGCGATACCGACGTCTTGCCTGGGACGTTAATGGATATTGCAGACTTCAAGGACGAGAACTACAAGACCTTGATTGCTGGTGGTATTCCTGCAACGTCACGGCCAGTCATTCTTGGGATTACTAAAGCCGCTCTTGAAACGAATAGTTTCTTGTCAGCTGCTTCATTCCAGGAAACGACACGGGTCTTAACTGATGCTGCTATTCGTGGTAAGAACGATCCACTGATCGGGCTTAAGGAAAATGTTATCATTGGTAAGATCATTCCTGCTGGGACTGGTATGCCGGTTTACCGTCATATCAAACCAAAGGAAGTTGGCAACGTGGCTGATGGGGTTTACTCAATCAGCGACCTTGAAAAACAAATGCAAGAACAAGATGCTAGCAAGTAATTGCTAAGTAACTAAAAAGGGCGGCCATTGTGGTCGTCCTTTTTGTATGCACGATTGTAGGTAGGCTATCTGGGGCGTTCGGCGATGAAGGTTAATCTTCAGGGGGGGAAGACTAACTGAGCCTCGCTGGAAAAGTTCAAGTTTGTGTAAACTTGCTTAGTTAGTGTGTCCTGCACTGCGCTCCAGGCATTTCTGCTAATTGCTGGACTGCCGTGCCTTAATACTATATTGGTGAAACGTGTTCAGATTGGAATGAGACTTTCGGTTAGCTAACACTAATCCTCAGTCTCAGCCCGTCTAAACCGCACACTCTTGTAGTGCTAAGAAACGTCTTCCGCTCGGGATGGTGTTCGAATGGTGGGCACGTGCGTACGCAACTTTTGACGGATTAGTCGTTACTTTTTTGAGACCGGAATCTTATCAGGTAACTTTCAGGTTAATAATAGAATTGTGAGCTGTCCCCGATTTCTAAATCACCATATTACTACTGAGGGTCAGAACAACTGATACGATATTAACGCTTGTTTAAAGTTCCAAGTAGTAAACAATTCGACGACAAATTGTACCAGTTGAGTGGTCGTTCATCCGAACAGGACGCGCACTGACTAACAAGCAATAATCGGACGTACTAGAACATTGCAATTATAGCTCGCTATGCGAGACCCGTGAGTTGGGTGACCATGATGAAGCTCCAACTGATGAAGGGCACGAATGGTAAGCGATGGCGTGGGGCACTGATGATAAAACCAACTAATGCGGCAACGGCCGCAATGGCGAGACAGGTCAACAGTGTGTCGGCTGGAATGATGAAAACAAGCATGAGTAGAATGTCAACATCGCCGAGACCAAAGGTGGCAGTTAGCCGGGCCAGCAAGTATAACCCGACTAGTAAGGCAAGTACGAGGTAGAGACTGATCGTCAGGGGTGGCCGTTGTTGCCATAAGCCCAGTCCGGCTGGAAGAAGTAATGTCAGCGGGTAGACTTCAAAAGTGAGATAATCAGTAAGACTATTGAAAATCAATACCAAGTAACCAATCAGAAGTGGCAGCGTCAATGACAATGACGCACTGCTAGAAGCTAGTAGACTACCACAAAGTAATTCAATCAGACTGGAACGGAGGCTGATAGGAGTGCGACAATCATAGCACTGTCCCCGTTGAAGTAGAATGCCGAGTAATGGTATCAGTTGCCAGAACCGTAATTGATGCCGGCAGTGTGGACACCTTGATCGTTGAGTGCTAATGAGTATGTGTCCGTTGCTGATGCGTTCCGCCATACAGGTCACGAATGAGCCCAGACAGAGGCCAATAATAAAAAGACTGCTGGTTAACATGGAAGGACCACCTTTCATCACTAGTTACGCAATGTAAAGCACCACTATTTTTTCAGGACATTTATTGACAACTTCGGCATGTCATGATAGTCTAGTAAAGGTGCTTTTTGCAGACAGATTCCTGTATCAGGAATACAGACATGCTGACTGGTCGGCTAAGCGCACAATTACCATGCTCCAGGCATTCTTTTTTACTCAAAAAAGAACCACCTGGATGTGTGGACTTAAAAAACAGATATTTGGAAGGAGGACACTTTAGAACATGCCAACAATTAATCAATTAATTCGCAAAGGCCGTAAGTCTAAAGTATCAAAATCAAATGCCCCAGCGTTAAACTTTGGGTATAACAGTTACAAGAAGGTTGCAACTAATAACCCAGCGCCACAAAAGCGTGGGGTTGCTACTCGTGTCGGTACCATGACTCCTAAGAAGCCTAACTCGGCTTTACGGAAGTATGCCCGTGTACGTTTATCTAACTTAATAGAAGTTACAGCTTACATTCCTGGTATTGGTCATAACCTCCAAGAACATAGCGTTGTCTTAATTCGTGGTGGTCGTGTTAAGGATTTACCTGGTGTTCGTTACCATGTTATCCGTGGTGCTTTGGATACTGCTGGTGTCGAAGATCGTCGCCAAAGCCGTTCCAAGTATGGTACCAAGAAGCCAAAGAAATAATAAGGAGGTAAGTTAAATGCCAAGAAAAGGTGCACCTGCAAAACGCGAAGTTTTAGCAGATCCAATGTATAACTCTAAATTAGTAACGCGTTTAATTAACCACTTAATGTTAGATGGTAAGCGCGGTACCGCATCAACTATTTTGTATGATGCTTTTGATCAAATCAAAGAACAAACTGGTAACGATCCTTTGGAAGTCTTCGAAGAAGCTATGAAGAACGTTATGCCAGTACTTGAAGTTAAGGCCCGCCGTGTTGGTGGTTCTAACTACCAAGTTCCAATCGAAGTTCGCCCAGATCGTAAGACGACTCTTGGCCTTCGTTGGATCGTTCAATATGCTCGCTCACGTGGCGAACACACTATGTCCGACCGGTTAGCTCGTGAAATCATGGATGCTGCTAACAATACTGGTGCTTCAGTTAAGAAGCGTGAAGATACTCACCGGATGGCTGAAGCCAACCGTGCCTTCGCCCATTATCGTTGGTAATATTTCCGTGAGATGGTTAAAGGTCGCCTTTAACTAATCACAAAAAGGTGACTATTATATGCGCGCATATAGTAGTCATTTTTTGAAATAAACTTTATACTGTTAATTCCATTTATATTGAGAGGAGTAACACATTTTCTAATGGCTAATACACGAGAATTCTCACTCGATAAGACCCGTAATATTGGTATTATGGCCCATATCGATGCTGGTAAGACCACGACTACTGAACGGATCTTGTACTACACTGGTAAAATTCACAAAATTGGTGAAACCCATGATGGTGCTTCACAAATGGACTGGATGGCCCAAGAACAAGAACGTGGGATCACCATTACCTCTGCTGCCACGACTGCACAGTGGAAGAACCACCGGATTAACATCATCGATACCCCAGGGCACGTTGACTTCACTGTTGAAGTTGAACGTTCACTTCGGGTTTTAGATGGTGCGATCGCCGTATTGGATGCCCAATCAGGTGTTGAACCTCAAACTGAAACAGTTTGGCGTCAAGCATCAACGTATAACGTTCCCCGGATCGTTTTCGTTAACAAGATGGACAAGATTGGTGCGGACTTCAAGTACTCTGTAAGCACGATCCATGATCGTTTACAAGCTAACGCCCATGCTATCCAATTACCAATTGGTGCCGAAGACAATTTCGAAGGGGTCATTGACTTAATCGAAATGAAGGCTGACCTTTATGATGAAGATCAACTTGGTACTGAATGGGATACGGTTGACGTTCCTGATGAATACAAAGAAGAAGCCCAAGCTGCACGTGATGACTTAATCGAAGCCTTAGCTGACATCGATGACGGCATCATGGAAAAGTACCTTGGCGGTGAAGAAATCAGCAAAGAAGAAATTAAGGCTGCTATCCGTAAAGGAACGTTAGCACTTGAATTCTTCCCAGTATTAGCTGGTTCAGCCTTCAAGAACAAGGGTGTTCAAATGTTAATGGATGCCGTTGTGGACTACTTACCATCACCACTTGATGTTAAGCCATACAAGGCTACTGATCCTGAAACTGAAGAAGAAGTTGACTTGATTGCCGGTGATGATAAGCCATTCGCTGCCTTAGCATTTAAGGTTGCTACTGACCCATTCGTTGGTCGTTTGACTTTCATCCGGGTATACCAAGGTACTTTGGAATCTGGTTCATATGTCTTGAACGCCACTAAGGACAAACGTGAACGGGTTGGTCGTTTACTTCAAATGCATTCTAACCAACGGAAAGAAATCCCAGAAGTTTTCTCTGGTGATATCGCCGCTGCAATTGGTTTGAAGAACACGACTACTGGTGACTCATTGACTTCGATTGAACATCCATATCACTTGGAATCAATGGAATTCCCTGACCCAGTTATCCAGGTTGCCGTTGAACCTAAGACTAAGGCTGACCAAGATAAGATGAACGTTGCCTTACAAAAGCTTTCTGAAGAAGATCCTACTTTCAAGGCTGAAACTAACCCTGAAACTGGTGAAACTTTGATTGCCGGGATGGGTGAATTGCATTTGGATATCATCGTTGACCGGATGCGGCGTGAATTTAACGTTGAAGCCACTGTTGGTGCGCCTCAAGTTTCATACCGTGAAACCTTTACTAAGAGCACTCAAGTTCAAGGTAAGTTTGTTCACCAATCTGGTGGTAAAGGTCAATATGGGGATGTTTGGGTTGAATTTACACCTAACGAAGAAGGTAAAGGCTTCGAATTCGAAGATGCCATCGTCGGTGGGGTTGTTCCTCGTGAATACATTCCTTCAGTTGAACAAGGTTTGAAGGAAGCTATGGCTAACGGTGTGTTAGCTGGTTATCCTTTGGTTGACGTTAAGGCTAAGCTCTATGATGGTTCTTACCATGATGTCGATTCTAGTGAAGCAGCCTTCAAGATTGCCGCATCATTAGCATTGCGGAATGCCGTTAAGACTGCTGGCCCTGTTATCCTTGAACCTATCATGAAGGTTGATATCGTTGCCCCAGAAGATTACTTAGGTGATGTTATGGGTCACGTTACTGCTCGTCGTGGTAACATCGAAGGTATGGAAGAACGTGGGAATGCCCAAGAAGTTCACGCATACGTTCCTTTGGCTGAAATGTTTGGTTATGCAACCACATTACGTTCAGCTACTCAAGGTCGTGGGACTTTCACAATGACCTTTGATCATTACGAAAAGGTACCAAAGTCAGTTCAAGAAGATATCATCAAGAAGAATGGCGGCACTCCTGCCAAATAAGCTTGATTGATAATAAGAAGGACGTTCAGCTTCGGCTGGACGTTCTTTTTTTACATAAATTTCTTGTCGAACTAAATGTGATTACTGCTCGTCGTAAGACAGCGTGGCACATCAATTGAAGCGGCTTAGGGATAGTTTTGGCCGTCACTAGCATTGGGTACGGCTGTGACGAGCACAGTGCTGCTCAGGCCTATGTCATCGCGCAAGGGTACAACCGCGCAACAAGGGTCGCACTAGTTAAGTTACTAGCCGCTGCGACCATAAAACTGGCAGCCATAATATTAAGGGTGCGAGACTCATAGCATAATAAGGAGAACGCGGACAACATCGCATTTTTTGTATCGGAGATGACCACTTGAGTTGACGGTTGTCGGTGACCACGGCCAAGGTGCTGACGGTCGGTGATAAGCAGATGACAATATAATAGAAGGTAGATGAACAAGAACGTGGGTCAGTGTGACGGCGCCGTCAGATGTAGGAGCGGTTGAATTAAGCGTGTTGAAGTCCGATTAAATGACTCCAGACAAAAATGTATGACGCTGAACGCGGGTCTTGTTCCTGAGAAAGTGTTAATGCAATCTAGTAGGTGTCCACATGATCGTGGCCGGTCGGCAGTGAGAAATGTAAAGCGCTCACCAAAAAGAAATTAGGCGCAAACGCTATTAATTGGATGGAATTTGTGTTACATTAATTGAGCTGGTTCAAAAAGGTAACACGGTTTACAACGATGGTTATAAAAAAAGTGCGAAAACACTTGCTATTACAGAGCTTTTCATTTATTATAGATTGTGCTTGGTATTTAGAAGGGGATAACTATATCCCCATCATCAAGTAGTCGTAGTTAGCTTTGATGTGAAAGGTTGCGACACGCCCGGCCACATTGTCATGGGACGTGGCGGTAATTTTCACGGAGCTAGTCTTATTTTCAAAATAGACGAAGGAGGTCACAACAATGGCAAAGCAAAAAATTCGTATTCGCTTAAAGGCATACGAACACCGCATTCTTGATCAGTCAGCTGACAAGATTGTCGAAACGGCAAAGAGAACTGGTGCTACTATTTCAGGTCCTATTCCATTGCCTACTGAACGGACTATTTATACCGTTCTACGTTCACCACATAAGTTTAAGGACTCACGTGAACAATTCGAAATGCGGACTCACAAGCGGTTAATCGATATCGTTAACCCAACGCCTAAGACGGTCGACTCATTAATGAAGTTAGACTTGCCTAGCGGTGTAGATATTGAAATCAAGCTTTAATTTACTAAACTAAAATCAATTAATTGGAGGTGTACTCATGACCACTAAAGGAATCTTAGGGAAAAAGGTAGGAATGACGCAAGTCTTCACTGAAAGCGGCGAATTAGTTCCCGTTACAGTTGTTGAAGTTCAACCTAACGTTGTGTTGCAAGTTAAGACCGTTGAAAATGACGGTTACGAAGCAATCCAATTAGGTGTTGACGACAAACGCGAAGTCTTGACGAACAAACCTGCTCAAGGTCATGCAGCAAGAGCAAAAACGACTCCTAAGCGCTTCATTCGTGAAATTCGTAATGTTGAGCTTGGAGATTACACAGTAGGTGACGAAGTCAAAGCGGATATTTTCGCAGCTGGCGACGCCGTTGACGTTACGGGTATCACTAAAGGTCATGGTTACCAAGGTAATATCCATAAGGACGGCCAAAGTCGTGGACCAATGGCTCACGGTTCTCGTTACCATCGTCGTCCTGGTTCAATGGGTGCCATCATCAACCGGGTATTCAAAGGTAAGAAATTACCAGGCCGGATGGGTAATCACCAACGTACGATGCAAAACTTACAAATCGTTCGTGCCGACGTTGAAAACAACGTTTTATTAATTAAAGGGAATGTCCCTGGCGCCAACAAGTCATTTGTAACAGTTAAAACATCTGTTAAGAGTAAATAAGGAAGGAGGACATAATACATGACTAGCGTAGCATTATTTAAACAAGACGGTACGCAAAATGGTGACGTTACTTTGAACGACGCTGTGTTTGGTGTTGAACCAAACGAAAACGTGGTTTTTGATGCCATCTTGATGCAACGTGCATCAATGCGTCAAGGAACTCACGCAGTTAAGAACCGTAGTGCTCGTCGCGGTGGTGGTCGTAAACCATGGCGTCAAAAGGGTACTGGTCGTGCGCGTCAAGGTTCTATCCGTTCACCACAATGGCGTAAAGGTGGGATTGTCTTCGGACCAACCCCTCGTTCATACAGTTACAAATTACCTAAGAAGGTTATGCGCTTAGCTTTGAAGTCTGTCCTTTCACAAAAGGTCTTAGACAACAGCTTAGTTGCAGTTGATAGCTTAGCTTTCGACGCACCAAAGACTAAGGATTTTGTAAATGTATTAAACAATCTCAACGTCGATACCAAGACTCTTGTTTTGGTTGAAGAGGACAATGAAAAGGCTGCTTTGGCAGGTCGTAACTTACCAAATGTTAAGATCCTTAAAGCCAAAGGTGTTAACGTCTTAGATGTCGCTAATAGTGACAAATTAGTCGTTACCCAAAAAGCCCTCGATCAATTAGAGGAGGCGCTCGCATAATGGAAGCACGCGATGTAATTTTACGTCCTGTAGTTACTGAATCATCAATGGCTGACTTGGACGACAAGCGCTACACATTTGATGTCAACGTACAGGCAACGAAAACCCAAGTTAAAAAAGCAATCGAAGAAATCTTCGATGTTAAAGTCGTTAAAGTGAACGTTATGAACGTTAAAGGAAAACTTAAGCGCCAAGGTCGTTACGCCGGCTACACTAAGAAGCGTCGTAAGGCTATTGTTACCTTAAGTTCTGATTCTAACGAAATCAAGTTGTTCAACGACGATCAACAATAAATCTAATTTAGGAGGTAACTCTAGTGGGTATTAAGAAGTATAAACCAACCACTAACGGCCGTCGTAATATGACTGCTTCAGATTTCTCTGAAATCACTAAGACGAAGCCTGAAAAGTCATTATTAGACTCACAAAGTCACACTGCCGGTCGTAACAGTTATGGTCACATTACTGTTCGTCATCGTGGCGGCGGTCATAAGCAACAATACCGTTTGGTTGACTTTAAGCGGATTAAGGATGAAGTTCCAGCAACCGTTAAGGCAATCGAATATGATCCTAACCGGACAGCTAACATTGCATTATTAGTTTACGCTGACGGTGTGAAATCATATATCTTAGCACCAAAAGGTTTGGAAGTTGGTATGCAAGTTCAATCAGGTGCCGAAGCCGACATCAAGGTTGGTAACGCATTACCATTAACTAACATCCCTGTTGGTACTGTTATTCACAACATTGAATTGAAGCCAGGTAAGGGTGGCCAATTAGCTCGCTCTGCTGGTACTTCAGCACAATTACTGGGTAAGGAAGGCAAGTACGCAATTGTTCGTTTGTCTTCTGGTGAAGTTCGTTTAGTATTATTAACTAGCCGTGCTACTATTGGTACTGTTGGTAATGAACAACACGAATTAATCAACTCAGGTAAAGCCGGTCGTACACGTTGGCAAGGTAAGCGCCCAACTGTTCGTGGTTCTGTAATGAACCCTAACGATCACCCTCATGGTGGTGGTGAAGGTAAAGCACCAATCGGTCATCCATCTCCAATGTCTCCATGGGGTAAGAAGACGCTTGGTAAGAAGACTCGGAACAAGAAGGCTCGTTCAAACAAGCTTATCGTTCGTGGTCGCCGTCCAGGCAAACACTAATAAAATTTGAATTTACTGTAGTTATCGAGAGGAGGTCACACGATGGGTCGTAGTTTAAAGAAGGGACCTTTCGCAGATGCGCATTTATTAAAGAAAATCGATGCACAATCTGATTCTGACAAGAAATCTGTCATCAAGACGTGGTCACGTCGTTCAACAATTTTCCCAAGTTTCATCGGGTACACAATCGCTGTTTATGATGGTCGCAAGCATGTCCCAGTTTACATCCAAGATGACATGGTCGGTCATAAGTTAGGTGAATTTGTACCAACACGGACGTTCCATGGTCATGGAACTGACGATAAGAAAACGAAGTAATAGTTAGGAGGATATAAAGAATGGCTGAACAAGTAACATCTGCACGTGCAACTGCAAAAACTGTTCGTATTGCCGCTCGTAAGGTCCGCCTAGTTGTCGATCTTATCAGAGGTAAAAGTGTTGCCGAAGCCTTAGCAATCTTGAAGTTCACTCCACGGGGTGCTTCTCCAGTAGTAGAAAAAGTTTTACTTTCTGCTGTTGCTAACGCTGAAAATAACTTTGACTTAGATCGTGAAGATTTGGTCGTAAGCGAAGCTTTTGTTAACGAAGGACCAACCTTAAAACGGTTCCGTCCACGGGCAAAAGGTTCTGCTTCACCAATCAACAAGCGGACTAGCCACATTACGATCACAGTTACTGAAAAATAGGAGGGATAACGCGTGGGTCAAAAAGTAAATCCAACCGGATTACGTGTAGGAATCATTCGCGACTGGGAAGCAAAATGGTACGCTGAAAAAGATTTTGCTGCCTACTTGAACGAAGATTTACGCATCCGTAAGTATATCGAACAACGACTTGCCGACGCTTCCGTCTCCACCGTTGAAATCGAACGCGCTGCAAACCGCGTAAACATTTCAATCCATACCGCAAAACCAGGGATGGTTATTGGTAAGGGTGGTTCTGAAGTTGAAGCTCTTCGTAAAGAATTAAACAATTTAACTGGTAAGCGAGTACACATCAACATCATCGAAATCAAGAAGCCTGATTTAGATGCTAAATTAGTTGGTGAAAGTATTGCGCGTCAATTGGAAGGCCGGGTTGCTTTCCGTCGTGCGATGCGTGGTGCTATGCAACGTACAATGCGTTCCGGTGCTAAGGGTATTAAGACACAAGTTGCTGGCCGTTTAAACGGTGCCGACATGTCTCGTGTTGAAGCATACTCAGATGGTACGGTTCCATTGCATACGCTTCGTGCTGACATCGACTATTCATGGGTCGAAGCACGGACGACTTACGGTAAATTAGGTGTTAAGACCTGGATCTACCGTGGCGAAATCTTGCCAGAAAAGAAATCTGCTAAAGGAGGAAACTAAACATGCTGGTACCTAAACGGGTTAAGTATCGTCGTGTTCATCGTGGTAAAATGCGCGGTGAAGCTAAAGGCGGTAAAACAGTTGCTTTTGGTGATTACGGTTTACAAACCCTCGAATCACACTGGATCAGCAACCGGCAGATTGAAGCTGCCCGTGTTGCTATGAACCGTTACATGAAGCGTGGCGGTAAGGTATGGATTAAGATTTTCCCTCACAAGTCCTACACTGAAAAAGGTGTCGGTGTCCGGATGGGTAATGGGAAAGGTACTCCTGCAGGTTGGGTAGCACCAGTTAAACGTAACAAGATTATGTTTGAAGTTGCTGGTGTTCCAGAAGAAGTTGCACGCGAAGCTTTACGCTTGGCTGGAACTAAATTACCTGTTAAAACTAAGATTGTTAAGCGTGAGGAAGTAGGTGGCGAATCAGATGAAGGCTAAGGAAATTAAAGCATTGTCCACTACTGAAATGCTCGAAAAAGAAAAGTCTTACAAAGACGAACTTTTCAACTTGCGTTTTCAATTGGCCACTGGTCAGCTTGAAAACACCGCTCGTTTAAAACAAGTTCGTAAGAACATTGCGCGTATTAAAACTGCGTTGCGTGAACAAGAGTTAAACAAGTAGAGTATAAAGGAGGCAATCACGAATGAGTGAAGATACTCGTAATAGCCGTAAGGTTATCCAAGGACGCGTTGTTTCTGACAAGATGGACAAAACCATTGTTGTTATTGTCGAAACTTACAAGAACCATCCGGTATACGGCAAACGTGTTCGTTATTCAAAGAAATTCAAGGCTCATGATGAAAAGAATGAAGCCAAAACTGGCGATATCGTCAAGATCATGGAAACTCGTCCTCTATCAGCTACTAAGCGTTTCCGCTTAATTGAAGTTGTTCAAAAAGCTGTTATTATCTAGATTATTAGCTGAATAAAATTACATGAAGGGAGGACACTTACTGTGATCCAACAAGAAAGTCGTTTAAAAGTTGCTGACAACTCCGGTGCCCGTGAAATCCTTACTATTAAGGTATTAGGTGGCTCTGGTCGTAAAACTGCTAACATTGGTGATGTCATTGTTGCTACGGTTAAACAAGCAACACCCGGTGGTGTTGTCAAAGCTCATGATGTCGTTAAAGCTGTGATCGTCCGGACTAAGTCTGGTGTTCACCGTGCTGACGGTTCATACATCAAGTTTGATGAAAATGCTGCAGTTATTATTCGTGATGACAAGACTCCACAAGGTACTCGTATCTTTGGACCTGTCGCTCGTGAATTACGTGATAAGGACTTCATGCGTATTGTTTCATTAGCGCCAGAAGTACTCTAGTCACACACCGTAAATAAGGAGGTGCGCAACCTAATGTTGATTAAAACTGGTGATAAAGTTCGAGTAATCAGCGGTAAGGATCGTGGTCAAGAAGGTACTGTTAAAAAGGTTATCTCTGCCAAGAACCGGATCGTTGTTGAAGGTGTTAACAAGATCAAGAAACACCAAAAACCAACGAACGTTAACCCACAAGGCGGTATCGTGGACATCGAAGCACCAATCGATGCTTCTAACGTTATGTACCTTGACCCATCAACCAACGAACCTACACGTTTAGGTGTTCGTCGTGAAGATGGCAAGCGTGTCCGTTACGCTAAAAAGTCTGGTAAAGACTTAGAAAACTAAGACTGACTGAAAGGAGGAAGCAAGTTTCATGGAAAACCGTTTAAAAGCTCAATATGAAAAAGAAATCGTTCCAGCATTAGTTGACAAGTTCAATTACACTTCAGTAATGCAAGTGCCTAAGCTGGCTAAGATCGTTTTGAACATGGGTGTTGGTGATGCAGTTACCAACGCTAAAAACTTAGACGAAGCAGTTGAAGAATTAACTTTGATCTCCGGTCAAAAACCATTGGTTACCCGGGCAAAGAAATCTATCGCTGGTTTCCGTCTTCGTGAAGGTATGGCAATTGGTGCCAAGGTTGACTTACGTGGCGAACGTATGTATGACTTCTTGGACAAGTTGATCAATGTTTCATTACCACGTGTTCGTGACTTCCATGGTGTAAGTACTCGTTCATTTGATGGTCGCGGTAACTACACATTGGGTGTCCGTGAACAATTGATCTTCCCAGAAATCAACTATGATAATGTTAACCGTGTTCGCGGTTTAGACATTGTAATCGTTACGACAGCTGATAGTGATGAAGAATCACGTGAGTTGTTAACTCAATTTGGCATGCCATTTGCTAAATAACCGAAGGGGGTTAATCGAAGTTGGCTAAAAAATCACAAATTGCTAAACAAAAGCGCGGTGCTAAGTTTAACGTACAAAACTACACCCGTTGTGAACGTTGTGGTCGTCCACATTCAGTTTACCGTAAATTCCACTTGTGCCGTATCTGCTTACGCGACCTGGCCCACAAAGGTCAAATCCCTGGTATGAAAAAGGCCAGCTGGTAAAAACAAACCCAAGTTAAAGGAGGTTAAACTTTCATGATGACTGATCCAATCGCAGATTTCTTGACTCGTATCCGTAACGCTAATATGGTACGCCACGATTCACTAGAAGTTCCTGCATCAAAAATCAAACGCAACATTGCTGAAATTTTAAAGAATGAAGGTTTTGTTCGCGACGTTGAATACATCGATGATGACAAACAGGGCATCATCCGCGTCTTCTTGAAGTATGGTAAGGACAACGAACGTGTAATCAGTGGCTTGAAGCGTATTTCAAAGCCAGGTTTACGTTCATACGTCAAGGCTGATGCTGTTCCTAAGGTTTTAAACGGTTTAGGGATTGCTATCATCTCAACTTCAGAAGGTGTCATTACTGATAAAGAAGCTCGCGCCAAGAAGCTTGGCGGCGAAGTATTAGCTTACGTTTGGTAATCATTAATTAAGACGGGAGGTGCAAGTAAGTGAGTCGTATTGGTTATAAAGTAATTGAACTACCTGCTGGGGTAGAAGTATCACAAGCTGGTGAAGTCGTTACGGTTAAGGGTCCTAAGGGTACTTTAACGCGGAACATCGCCAGTGATATTACGATGACGGTTGAAGGCAACGAAGTTAAATTCACTCGTCCATCTGATGACTACAAGATGAAGGCATTACACGGTACTACCCGTGCAAATGTTAACAACATGGTTGAAGGGGTTACTAAGGGCTTTACTAAGAACCTTCAATTGGTCGGTGTTGGTTACCGTGCCCAATTGCAAGGCAAGAAGTTAGTATTAAGCGTTGGTTACTCACACCCTGTTGAATTCGCAACGCCTGAAAACTTGACTGTTGAAGTTCCTGATAACACGCATATCAATATTTCTGGTATTGGTAAGCAAGCTGTTGGTGACTTTGCTGCCGAAGTTCGGGCCGTTCGTTCACCTGAACCTTACAAAGGTAAAGGGATTCGTTACGTCGATGAATATGTTCGTCGTAAGGAAGGTAAGACTGGTAAATAATGCAGCGTAAAGCTGTCCATACTAATATATAGAGGTGACTATTGTGATTTCCAAACCAGATAAAAACAAAACACGTCAACGTCGTCACGCACGTGTTCGCGGTAAGATTTCTGGGACTGCTGAGCGCCCACGCTTAAATGTTTATCGTTCAAACAAAAACATCTACGCTCAAGTTATTGATGATGTAGAGGGTGTAACGCTCGCAAGTGCCTCAACTTTAGATAGCGAAGTTAAAGGTAACAACAAGACTGAAAAGGCTGCATCTGTCGGTGAAGTTGTTGCTAAGCGCGCTGCTGAAAAGAAAATCGTTGACGTCGTTTTCGATCGTGGCGGTTACTTATATCATGGTCGGGTTCAAGCTTTGGCTGAAGCCGCTCGTGAAAACGGACTTAAATTCTAACAAAGGAGGAATAATACCATATGACTTTCATTGATCCATCAAAATTAGATCTTGACGATAATGTTGTTGCCATTAACCGGATTACCAAAGTTGTTAAAGGTGGTCGTCGCCTACGTTTTGCTGCATTAGTAATCGTTGGGGACCACAAGGGACACGTTGGTTTCGGTACTGGTAAGGCTCAAGAAGTTCCAGAAGCAATTCGGAAAGCTTCCGAAGCTGCTAAAAAGAACTTGATCACTGTACCAATGGTTGGTACCACCATTCCTCATGAAGCACTTGGTGTTTACGGTGGTGGCCGCATCATGCTTAAGCCAGCCGTTGAAGGTTCTGGTGTTGCCGCTGGTGGCGCCGTTCGTGCCGTCATGGAATTAGCCGGTGTGGATGATGTTACTAGTAAACGATTAGGCTCAAACACCCCCGTTAACGTTGTTCGTGCAACGTTCGAAGGCTTAAAGAGCTTAAAGACTGCTGAACAAGTCGCTGCTTTACGTGGCGTTTCAGCCGAACATTTAGCTGAATAGGGAGGACAAACAACATGGCTCAATTAAAGATCACTTTAGTACGCAGTGCTGCTCACCGTCTTCCTAAGCAACGTAAAATTGTTAAGGAATTAGGTTTGGGTCGGATTAATAGTTCCGTTGTTAAACCTGATGACGCAGCAACTCGCGGTCAAATTTTCCACATCGCACACTTAGTCGATGTCGAAATCATCAAGTAATTCAAATTTTCAAAGAGGAGGTGCCTACTAAATGAAGTTACATGAATTAACACCTAGTGAAGGTTCACGTTTTTCACGTCGTCGAATTGGTCGTGGTGACTCAAGTGGCCAAGGTAAGACTTCTGGTCGTGGCCAAAAAGGTCAAAAGGCGCGTGGTAAAGTTCGTGTCGGTTTCGAAGGTGGCCAAATGCCATTGTACCGTCGGATTCCTAAGCGTGGATTTACTAACATTAACCGTAAAGAATATGCGGTTGTTAACCTTGACGGCTTAAACCGTTTTGATGATGGTGCCGAAGTTACACCAGAATCATTAAAGGAAGCTGGCTTAGTTAAGAAGAGTTCTGCTGTTAAAGTTCTTGGTAATGGTAAACTCAACAAAAAGTTAACAGTTAAGGCAAGCAAGTTCTCTGCAACGGCGGTTGCAGCCATTGAAGCTGCTGGCGGTAAAACTGAGGTGATCTAATTTGCTGACTACCATGAAGAACGCTCTCAAAGTTAAGGATATTCGGAATAAACTTCTGTTCACGTTGGGCGTTTTGATTGTATTTCGTCTTGGCTCTTATATCACAGTTCCTGGAGTTAATGCACAGGCACTTCAGTCGGTGGCATCTTCAGGGCTGATAAGTATGTTGAATACATTCAGTGGTGGCGGTTTAACAAATTATTCCATCCTTGCTATGGGGGTATCCCCTTACATTACTGCACAAATCATCGTTCAATTGTTACAAATGGACATTGTTCCTAAGTTTGTTGAATGGGGCAAACAAGGTGAAGTTGGTCGACGCAAGCTTAATCAAGCGACCCGTTGGTTAACGATCGTCTTGGCCTTTGTTCAGTCGATTGGGATTACGGCTGGTTTTAACTCTTTGAGTCAACTCAAGCTCGTTAACAATCCAAGTATTTCGACTTACCTGACCATTGGGGTGATCCTCACTGGTGGGGCAATGCTGACGACTTGGATGGGTGATATGATTACGGATCGAGGAATCGGTAATGGGGTTTCCATTATTATCTTCGCCGGGATCATTGCCCGTATGCCAACATCGATTTATCAAATTTATCAAGAACAGTTCGTTAATGTTTCACAGAGCGACTGGTGGAAGAGTGGCTTGTTTGTTGTTGGGTTAGCCTTGCTTGTGCTGATCATCGTTATGTTTGTAACGTGGGTCGAACAAGCTAATGACCGAATTCCAATTCAATACACTCGTCGTGCAGCTGGTGCACCTGACAGTAGTTACCTACCATTAAAGGTGAACGTTGCCGGGGTTATTCCTGTTATTTTCGCGAGTTCCTTCATTGCAACGCCCCAAACGATTTTGCTAGGGTTCCAATCCAGTCATGGTGACGAAACCTGGTATACCGTTTTGAGTAATATCTTCAATATGCAGTCGACGACTGGTGCTATTCTTTACACCATTCTGATCGTGCTCTTCACGTTCTTCTATGCGTTTGTTCAGGTCAATCCTGAAAAGCTCTCTAAGAACTTACAAAAGCAAGGCAGCTATATTCCTGGTGTTTGGCCAGGTAAGGATACTCAAGATTGGGTTTCAAAATTGTTAATGCGACTAAGTACGGTCGGTGCCCTCTACCTGGGGTTGATTTCCTTGATTCCATTATTAGCTTCTGATATTTGGGGTCTCGATGAATCAATCGGTTTAGGTGGGACGAGTTTACTAATCGTTGTTGGGGTTGCCCTTGAAACAATTCGTCAAATTAAAGGATTGATGATGAAACGTGACTATGTCGGTTTCATTCGTTAATCAGCGAATGTGTTGGGGAGACTCAACACATTTGTGCATTCAGGAGGAAAAAACATGTCAACAATGAACCTGATTTTAATGGGATTACCGGGTGCCGGTAAGGGTACTCAAGCACAGAAGATTCTTGAAGATTTTGATATTCCACATATCTCGACCGGAGATATCTTCCGTGCAGCCATTAAGAACGAAACAAAGATGGGCTTGGAAGCCAAGAAGTATATTGATGCAGGTAACTTAGTACCAGACGAAGTCACTAACGGCATCGTCCGTGATCGGTTAGCTGAAGCGGATACTAAAAATGGTTTCCTATTAGATGGTTACCCACGTAACATCGATCAAGCTCATGCTTTGAAACAAATCGGTGAAGAACTCAATAAGCCACTTGATGGGGTCATCAACATTCATGTTGAACCCGCAGTACTTGTTGAACGACTTTCCGGTCGGTTTATCTGCCGGACTTGCGGTGCAACTTACCATAAGTTGTACAACAAGCCTAAGGTAGAAGGAACCTGTGATGTGTGTGGCGGTCATGATTTCTATCAACGTGATGATGACAAGCCAGCAACCGTTAAGAATCGGTTAGACGTGAACATTAAGTTGAACACGCCATTAATTGATTATTACGGTCAAGAAAAGTTACTCTACAATGTCGACGGTGATCGCGACATTGATGATGTCTACAAAGATATCAAGAAAATTCTTGATAACCTGTAAACCAGGTTCCTTCAGCAGCGATGTTTGCTTTTCAAAGGTCGTTGTGATAAAATTATTCAGGTTTAGCCGTTGACTGATTTAATATTTTTTTAATGTTATGATTAGACAATGACTGGTTCAGTAATGGACCAAATACGTGGTAGCACGGAATCTGATAATAAGGAGGGACAGTACTTGGCAAAGGAAGACGTCATCGAAATTCAAGGAACCATTAAGGAAACGTTGCCGAACGCAATGTTTAAGGTTGAACTTGAAAACGGCGCTGAAATCTTGGCACACGTATCAGGTAAGATCCGGATGCATTACATTCGAATTCTGCCTGGTGACAAGGTTACAGTTGAAATGTCACCTTATGATTTAACTAAGGGCCGGATTACCTACCGTTTCAAGTAGGCTCGGTCTACGTACCTTATAGGAGGTAAAAAACTCATGAAAGTAAGACCATCTGTAAAGCCAATGTGCGAACACTGCAAAGTTATTCGTCGTAAAGGCCGCGTGATGATTATCTGCTCTGCTAATCCAAAGCATAAGCAACGCCAAGGTAAATAATTTAATTAAGTTGGAGGTGAAATATTAATGGCTCGTATTGAAGGGATTGACTTACCACGTGACAAGCGTATTGTCATTGGTTTGACTTATATCTACGGTATCGGTAACACTTCTGCACAGAAGATCCTTGCTGAAGCCGGTGTTTCAGAAGACGTTCGTGTACGTGATTTAACTCCTGACCAGGAAGACAAAATCCGTGCCGTTGTCGATGGCTACAAAACTGAAGGTGACTTACGTCGTGAAGTCAGCTTAAACATCAAGTTATTGCAAGAAATCGGTTCATACCGTGGCATGCGTCATCGTCGTGGTTTACCAGTTCGTGGTCAACACACGAAGAACAATGCTCGTACTCGTAAGGGTAAAAAGGTCAGCATCGCTGGACGTAAAAAATAATAATAAAGGAGGTTTTCGAATTTTATGGCAACTAGAAAGACAACCCGTCGTCGTCGGGTAAAGAAGAACATTGAATCTGGTGTGGCTCACATCCATTCAACGTTCAACAACACACTTGTTATGATCACTGATATGCAAGGGAACGCCATTGCATGGTCATCAGCTGGTTCATTAGGTTTCAAAGGTAGTCGTAAGTCAACACCTTTTGCTGCTCAAATGGCTGCAGAAGCTGCTGCTAAGGCATCAATGGAACATGGTATGAAGACTGTTGAAGTCGCTGTTAAGGGTCCTGGTTCAGGCCGTGAAGCCGCTATCCGTGCTTTACAAGCTACTGGTTTGGAAGTTAGCGCAATTCGCGATGTTACGCCAGTGCCTCACAATGGTTCTCGTCCTCCAAAGCGTCGTCGTGTTTAATCTGTGACGTTCATTTTGAGGGCAAACTTCATTTTGTACGCACAACTACTAAACACCACGCGTTTTGAAAGGGGTAAAAGATAAGAATGATTGAATTTGAAAAACCTAACATTCATAAAATTGATGAAAACGACAACTATGGTAAGTTTGTTGTAGAACCGCTTGAACGCGGTTATGGTACAACTTTAGGGAATTCACTTCGTCGGATTCTTCTTTCTTCTTTACCTGGCGCTGCTGTTACTAGTATTCAAATTGATGGTGTTCTTCATGAATTTTCAACGATTGAGGGCGTAACGGAAGACGTTACAGCAATTATCTTGAATGTTAAGAAGATTGCACTTAAGTTGGAATCAGACGAAACCAAGACGTTGGAAATCGACGTTAAGGGTCCTGCTAACGTTACTGCCGGTGATATCATTGGCGATGCGGACGTAGAAGTCTTGAATCCAGACTTACCAATTTGTACCGTAGCAGACGGGGCACACTTCCATATGCGTATGACCGCAAATACTGGTCGTGGTTATGTTTCCGCTGAGGATAACAAACATCGTGAAGATGACATGCCAATTGGCGTTTTAGCTGTTGATTCATTGTATTCTCCAATCGAACGTGTCAACTACCAAGTTGAAAACACGCGGGTTGGTCAACGTGATGATTTCGATAAGTTAACCTTAGACGTTTGGACAAATGGTTCAATCACTCCAAGTGAAGCCATTAGTCTATCAGCCAAAATCCTGACTGATCACCTTTCAATCTTCGTAAATCTCACTGATGAAGCTAAAAACACTGATGTGATGGTCGAGAAGGAAGAAACGCATAAGGAAAAGATGTTAGAAATGACGATTGAAGAGTTAGATCTCTCCGTCCGTTCATACAATTGCTTGAAGCGTGCTGGCATCAACACGGTCCAAGAATTAACTAACAAAACTGAAGCTGATATGATGAAGGTTCGCAACCTTGGACGCAAGTCACTCGAGGAAGTTAAGGCAAAATTAGCTGACCTTGGGTTATCATTACGCAAAGAAGACTAATACAAGGGAGGATATCCGTTCATGAGTTACCGTAAATTACAACGTACAAGTTCACAACGTCGTGCCTTATTACGCGATTTGACAACGTCATTGATCGTTAACGGCAAGATCGAAACGACCGAAGCCCGTGCTAAGGAAGTTCGTTCAACTGCTGACAAAATGATCTCTTTGGCCAAGAAGGGTGATTTAAGCGCCCGTCGGAAGGCTGCCGCATTCATGCGGGACGTCGTTGCCGATGTTAAGGAAGATGGCGACAACGTGGCTGTACAAACTGCATTGCAAAAGCTATTTAGTGACTTAGGTCCTCAATATGCTGACCGCAATGGTGGTTACACACGAATTTACAAGACTATGTCTCGTCGTGGCGACGGTGCACAAATGGTTGTCTTGGAACTCGTTGACTAGTTAAGATTGTTTTACGGATCACTGGGACTGATGATTGACGGGCGTTATGATGGTGGCTACTGGCAAAATAGTAGCTAAGTCTAGTTCGGAAGTTATTTATGGTTAGACATAGATGGCATATCGCAGTTCTAAGTGATTTTTTTGGTGCTAGTTACGAGCAACCGCTGATTTAGGGATTGATTCCCTAAATCAGCGGTTTTTTGTTGGAATGTATAGGTGTTTTTAATACTCGTGATGACAACGGTTTGTTATTTGCAGATTATGACCTGTTGAATAGGGAAAGTGGATATAGTGGTCTCAGGTACTGACTGTGAAGATGAAGCACATGGGCGTTTAGCTGTGTTTGGGCGACAAAAAAGGTATCAAACAGGATGTTTGATACCTTAGTCGATTGATTACTAGTTAATTATGCCGGTCCAACAGCCGTTTGGTTAGACTAATCAGATCCGTCTTCGCAGGCTGGTCTGGAAGTTTACGCATGATTGCCAGCGCGTCTTGAGTGTACTTGGTAGCGAGTTCTTGGGCTTGCACCACACCGCCGGCATTGATGACAAGTCGTTGTACTTCCTGGCGCTGAGTGTCCGAAATTGCCCCCTGTAATCGCATCAGCGGCAATAAATCGTGCTTAGCTTCTGTCTGTAAGGCAAAGATCAACGGCGAGGTGTAGACACCTTCAGCAACGTCTTCGAGGATGGGTTTGCCCGTTTCCTGACTGACTTCTTGATAGTCTAAAATATCGTCAAGAATTTGGAAGGCCATCCCAATTGCGAGACCTGCTTTACGAGCGCGCTGGGCGAAATGACTACTTTGACCAGATTCATAAGCACCTAGAAAACAACTCAGTGCGAATAATTCGGCGGTCTTACCTTGAATTTGTTGCAAGTATTCTGTCATGGTAATGTCAAGGTGGTAGTGGCGGTCCTTTTGTTGGACCTCGCCCACTAGAATCTTTTCCATGTTCTCAGAGTTCATCTGGATGCTTTTGAAACTGCTTGAATAGTGCGCTAGAATCTTGAACACTACAACGAATAGGTAGTCGCCCGCATACACAGCAGTATCTTTACCAAAACGTTCTTGAATCGTGACATGGTGCCGACGTAGTGCAGCATCGTCAACAATGTCATCATGGATCAGCGTAGCGGTATGGAGCGTTTCTAATGACGCCGCTAAGGCCACCATCCGTTGCCGATCAGTTGTTGTAAATTGTGAGAATAGGAGGCAGTATGCCGGGCGTAAGAGCTTACCACCACCATGAATCATTTCTAAAATCGCGTCATTGATGTCGGCATCTTGAATATTGATGTTCGCCGTCATCAGCTGCATCACTTGTTGCAGCTCCGGTTGTAGTGCCGGGTAATCACGCCAAATTGGGTGTAATTGTGTTGCCGATTGCATAAGGGTTACTCCTTTGTTTGATCTGGATGGTGTTCTCGATTGAATTTGAGATAGCGTAAGATCGTGACGTGGGTGAACAAGTAGTTGGCGGCGATTCCGAGAGCACTTCCCGCTGCTAGTCCAATAATCGAAAGCACTGGCAAGTAGAGCATGACCGTCCACGTCTGTGCAATAAGACTCGCGACCAATAGCTGACCAACATTATGCATGACGCCGCCAGTTGCTGAAATCCCAATAATACTAACGCGTTTAGGCCCTAATTGTTTGACCAGCAGCATGGCAAACAGGCTGAGAAAGGCGCCCCCAAAACTATACAGAAAGGTTGATAAAGTGCCACCTAGGAGGGCCGTTAAAATCAAACGGAGCCAGGTTAGGGTTATCACGTCAGTTAATGATAATGTATAGATTGCAACAATGGTAATCAGATTGGCTAAACCAAGCTTGGCACCTGGGGCAAAGGCAAACGGGAATGGAATCATCCGTTCAAGGATGCCGATGATCACGCCTTGTGCAACCAGTAACGCGATATAAATATTACGATGAGTTTTGTTTGATCGTTCAAATGAATTATTCATATTCTACTCCGTAACTAAACCATTACCGCCAGATTTGACTTGACCGTTGCTGGCCTTAATTTCAACCAAGAGTTTGTGGGGCAAACAAACAATCGTTTGACCAGGTTTATGAATCCAGCCTCGGCGGACACATACTTGGTCAGAACAGTTGGCTTTCGTAATCGCAACGCGCTTAGGTTTAAATGTGATCGTGTTGTAGTGCCCATGGTTATCGCGATAGGTGAAGTGCTTAGTCGTTTTCAGATTCGTAATATTGACACGTTTCAAGACGGTCCCATTATGTGAGACCACGGCGTTATACGTGGTTTCACTGCTCGTGGCCTTTCGCTTAGCCACTAGTGCCGCATGTTCAGCTTGTTGTTTTTGCTGGTATGAAAAAATCGCTAGTGGGGTGAACGATAAAATAATTAGCGCAACAATAATAATAATATCAAACGGCTTGATCATATCCCCATAACGTTTGAATGTCCGGATCATTGTCCGTAATTTACGCATCGTTAACCCTCCAATTCAATGAAATAAAAAATGGTTCAAGGGGGAAAAACAACCCTTGAACCATCGGGAAAGGATTTAATTAATTATAACGCATCTAGCGGGTTTTAACACCGTCGTAATGAGAACGAACGTTGCCGTACCACCAGTGTCCAAGGTGTTTTTGCATCCACGGAACGACCCAGTAGTCTAACCCAAATGTCCGTCCGGAACCGTTCATTAAGGCGAGGGCAACAAAGATCATCCAAATGTTGACCCAGTAGAACATGCCAGATAAGCAGAAGACGACAACTAAGCCAATGGTGACTGCGTTAGCAAACCAAGTAAAGAGTCCGAAGAAAATACATAATGCAATGACGATTTCAACACAAGTCATGAATTTCTGGAAGAAGAGGGCCATTTGCATGTTCGGAATGAAGACCTTGGTAATTGATTCGAACCAATGTGGCATTTTGTCAAAGACCATCAGGGGTTCTTTACCGTACATGTATGAAAGACTGAAGACACCCTTAGCGGCTTTAGCGGTTGACGTGGCAGCTTCAGAAGCACCACTGGTTGCAGCGGCTTTAGTTGCTTGAGAGGCACCACTGGTTGCGGCCACGGTAATCCATTCGAATGGTAACCGTAACTTGTCAGTGAACCAGGATTCAGATCCCTGAACTTTAGTCCAGCAGTCCCATAACCACATGGCACCATAGAAGAACCGCAGTGGCACACTCCAGAGTACGTTACCAGCCCGTGAGACCCAACCGCGGAAGACGTTACGGTTATTACGAGTCCGGAAGAATTCGTGCATGAAGTACTGGAATAGGTAGTAACCTGAGAAAATCTGAACGTAGTACATCCAGTTGATGGCGTGTTTTAAAAGCACGGCAATAAAACCAGAGACGTTCCATTTCTCTAAAACTTGTGCAACGGCATATTTGGAACCAATTGAGTCGACGGATGCTTGATAAGCGCCCTTAAATGGCTTGATCGTAACGTCAGTCTGGTCAACGTTCTTAATAATACCTTCGACGGCCTTAGCTGCGGTTTCTTCAGCCCCTTGAACGATTTGTGGGACTGGCCGTGGTTGGTCAGGTTCTTGGTAGCTGGTTGAATCACCGGCTAAGAAGATATTGTTACAATCCTTAGCTTGCATGAATTCATTGGCCATCAAGCGACCACCGCGGGGGTTAGTTTCAATGCCAAACTTTTTAACGATACTATTAGCACGAACACCGGCTGTCCAGATTAACGTGTAGGTTGGAATTGGATCCTTGCCTTTTAAGTTAACATGGTCTTCACAGACTTCGGTAATCATGGAGTTCGTCATGATTTTGACACCATGTTTTTCCATGTACTTAGCGGCCTTACCGGCTTGCGTCCGGTTGAGCATGTTAATAATAGTCGGCGCTGCTTCGACCAATTGGAGCGTGATTTCACTTGGATCGAGCTTGTTGTCTCGAGCCAAAACATCACGATATTCGATTAATTCACCAATCAGTTCAGAACCAGTAAAACCAGAACCACAGACTGTAAAGGTCAACATGGCTTTGCGCTTAGCAGGGTCGAGCTCCGCCGCCCCCCGCCGAATAATTGCAGATAAGTGAGCGCGCAATGCCATCGCTTGTTCGAAGGACCACAATTCGAAGCCGTGTTCCTTAACACCGGGAGTCCCAAAGTCATTGGATTCCCCACCCAAACTAATTAAAAGTTGATCATATTGATAACTTCCGTGTTCGGTAGTAACTGTTTGTGCCTTTTTGTCGATGCCCGTCACGGTATCGGTCACGAGACGAACGTTTTTTCGCCGTGCGAACAACCGTTGCAAATCATATTGGATATGCTCAGGTTCCACCCGTTCGGTAGCAACTTCATGTAATTCAGTCATATACGTGAAGTATGAATGCCGGTCAATCAACGTAATCTCGACGTCTGCATTTTTTTTGAAATGCTTAGACAGTTTCTTGGTTGCGTAAACACCAGCAAACCCCGCACCGACAACGACAATATTTTTCTTTGCCATTGCGTAACAACTCCCTTGAATAATAGTGTAAAAAGATAATTCCACTAATAATTATAACGATAATGTAAGCGGTTGTCTATGGATTGTGGGAAAGAATGCATAAACTATCACATTATCTAAGCCGCGAAAATAGTGGCATCGAGGTTTGAACGGAAAACGTTGTCAATACCGCTATTATTAGGCTAAAATATCATTTTTTTAATGGAATGGGATTGACTATTACCAGTTTAAACGTTAAGATTAATGTGAATTTTCATACAAAAAGGTTAGGAGTGGGATATCATGAAATTCAAATCAGTTATTACGGGTGCTTCAGTTGTTGCAATTTCAGCTTTAGCTTTAGCAGGTTGTGGCAGCAGTTCTTCAAGTTCTAGCTCGAGTTCATCCAAGAAGAGTTCATCTTCAAGCTCATCAGCTAAGACAACTAAGGTTGCTAAATTAACCGCTGGCAGCAAAATGAAAGCGGGTACTTATAACCTTGAAGAAGAAAATTATTCACATGGTTATCGGACCAAGATGAGTATCACAGTTAATAACAACGGTAAAATCACTAAGTCCAGTTATGACCAAGTGAACAAGAACGGCAAGTCCAAAGTTGATGATACTTCATATAACAAACAAATGAAGAAGATCGCTGGGACTAACCCCAAGACTTACATGCCTAAGTTAAACAAGACGCTGACGGGCTCTGCCGCTACTGGTAACGTGGGCTCCATTGATGTTGTGACTGGTGCGACTGAATCATCAAAGACCTTCCAAAACTACACACAACAATTAGTTCAAGCTGCCCAAGCGGGTAACAAGTCGACCATTAAGATTGACAATGGTGCCAAGATGAAAGATGGTACCTACAAGTTGAACGAAAAGAACTACTCACACGGTTACAAAGTTACTTTCGCAATCACGGTCAAGGATAATAAGATTACGAAGTCTGAATATAACCAAGTGAACAAGAATGGCAAGTCCAAAGTTGACGATGCAGCTTACAACAAGCAAATGAAGAAGGTTGCTAAGACTAACCCTAAGACTTATCAACCAGCTTTGAACAAGTCATTAGTTAAGAGTAGTGATCCAACTAAGGTTGACGTTGTCACGGGTGCCACTGAATCTTCTAACACCTTTATTATGTACGCGGAACAATTACAAAACGCGGCACAAAAGGGTGACACCAACACGATTACTGTTGACAACATGATTTTCTCTGAATAAGCAATTTAATTATTCGATTCTTTTGAGGCCTGAGGCGCATGCTGAGGGCCTTTTGTTTTTAATTGAACAACCACAAAAGTTTGTCACTCAGTTGGGCACGACTTTGAGCAAGCTAAATCCATACATGGATATTGGTTTAAAAAATAATAGTGGCGGTGAATGTTAAGTGCAAAATGGCTGTGGTAGTACAAACCCGACCGTCGAGTTGTACCGTTTGCTGTAGGTGCGCTGATGTCAGACTAGCGTAGAAAAGCTTGGATGACGCGCAAACAGTCTCACCGGATGAATCAAGACTTTGGTATAATGACAATTGAAATTAAAAATAGGGGAAGTATTGGAATGAAGCTAAAAAAATGGGTTCGAATTGGATTAATTGTTGCAATGATCGTGCCATTGACGGCGTGTGGGACGAGTACGAGTCGCAAAAATGCTGCTAGTAGCCGACCCAAACCAACTAAGGTCGTCAAGACGCCGATCGAGGATACCCAGTTCATGATGGGCACAGTTGTCACGTTGCGGATTTATAATAAGGGTAAGGATAACGTGTTAGCTGGGGCGTTTAAGCTGTTGAAAACGGAAGCTAAGGAAATTACGGTCAATCAAAAAGGATCTGAAATTGATAAGATCAACGCCGCTGCCGGTAAAAAGCCAGTGGCTGTCAGCAAGGATATCTACCCAATGATCAAAGCAGCTTACTATTATAGTAAGAATTCAGACGAATCCTTTGATTTAGCCATTGGTCCGATCACATCACTCTGGCATATTGGATTTTCCGATGCCAAGGTGCCCACTCAACAAGAAATTGATAAGAACGTTAAGCTGGTAGACTACAAAAAAGTTAAATTAAATGACAAGAAACGGACCGTTTATCTAGAAGAAAAGGGAATGCAACTAGACCTTGGTGGGATTGCCAAGGGTTACATGACCGATCAAGTGAAGACGTACTTATTAAATCATGGGGTTTCAACGGCCATTATTGACCTCGGTGGTAATATTTATGTTCTGGGTGACAGCCCTAAAGGAACGAAGTCAGGTAACTGGACAGTCGGTATCCAAGATCCAAAAGCGTCACGGGGTACGGCCATTGGCTCACTACCTGCTAAGAATAAGTCAATCGTTACTTCTGGGATCTATGAACGCTATTTGAAGAAGAATGGTAAAGTTTACAGTCATTTGATGGATCCACAAACAGGGGCACCTTATCAAAACAATTTGATGGGTGTTTCCATCATCTCGAAGAAGTCGGTGGATGGCGATGCACTATCGACGGCCACCTTTGACAAAGGCCTCAAAGGCGGGATGAAGTACATTAATGGTAAAGCGGATCAAGGTATTGGGGCCATTTTTATTACCAAGGATAAAAAAGTATACGTCTCCAATAACTTGAAGAAGCAGTTCACGCTGTTTGGCGATGCTGGTTACAAATACGGGCCAGCCACTGATTTAAAGTAAGATTGGACGTGAAGTTCAGTTACTACAAGTTCCGTCAGATATGTTATGATAATAACCATGAATTTTAAGGAAATGAGGGACAATGGTGAGTCCGATTATTGACGTTAAACATTTAGATTATCGTTACCCGCAACAAGCTACGGATCAGTTAACGTTACACGATATTTCATTTACGGTCATGCCGGGTGAATGGGTCGCCATTGTCGGCCATAACGGTTCTGGTAAGTCGACCTTGGCCAAGAATTTAAACGGACTGTTAGCACCAGCGGCCGGAACGATTACGGTTGATGGTCAAGTATTATCTGAAGAAACCGTTTGGGACATTCGGCGCAAAATTGGGATGGTTTTCCAAAACCCAGATAACCAATTCGTTGGGGCAACCGTTGCTGATGATGTTGCGTTTAGCCTTGAAAACCAGGGCGTGCCGCGTTCCGAGATGCTAACGCGGGTACAAGCGGCCCTAGAACAAGTCAACATGCAGGATTTTGCGACACGTGAACCGGCACGTTTGTCAGGTGGTCAAAAACAACGGGTGGCGCTGGCTGGTATGATAGCGGCGCGGCCTCAGATTTTGATTCTGGACGAAGCGACGTCGATGTTGGATCCCCGTGGTCGTCAGGAAGTATTGACGACGATTCGCGACATGAAGGCTAATTCAGCGTTAACGGTCTTGTCAATTACGCATGATATTGACGAAGCGGCCAGCGCTAATCGGGTCTTAGTGATCAATGACGGTGAGGTTAAGGAAGAGGGGACCCCAGCGGAAATTTTTCAGCATGGAGAAGCCTTAATTAAGATGGGATTGGACATGCCATATGCTGAGCGCTTAAAAGCAGCGCTAAAGCGGCAGGGTGTTCAAGTGCCCACACAATATTTAACAGAGAAAGGAATGGCGGACTGGTTATGGCAATTACGTTCAAACAAGTAGATTTTACTTACCAACCGGGTACGCCGTTCGAAACTAAGGCGTTAACTGATATTAACGTCACCATTCCCACCGGCTCTTATACGGCTTTGATTGGTCATACGGGGAGTGGTAAGTCTACACTTTTACAGCATTTGAACGCCTTACTCAAACCGACTAGTGGAACGGTCACGATTGGTGAACGGGTCATTACGCCAACGACGAGTAATAAGGACTTGAAGCGATTGCGGCAACACGTGGGCATCGTCTTTCAGTTTCCAGAAAGTCAGTTGTTTGAAGAAACGGTGGCCAAAGACATTGCGTTCGGGCCCCAGAACTTTGGGGCTAGCGAAGCGGATGCTTTGAAAACTGCGGCTGAAATGTTGGCTTTAGTTGGGTTAGACGAGTCGTTACTGACGCGGTCACCGTTTGACCTCTCTGGTGGACAGATGCGGCGAGTGGCCATTGCGGGGGTCCTTGCGATGCAGCCACAAGTCCTAGTCTTGGATGAACCGACTGCCGGATTGGACCCTCAGGGCCGTTTAGATATGATGGAGATGTTTGCCCGTTTGCGTCATGAACGTGATTTGACCGTGGTACTAGTGACCCATCAGATGGATGATGTTGCTAATTACGCGGATAATGTAATCGTGATGGATCGTGGACAAATCGTCAAAACGGGGACGCCTCGTGAGATCTTCAAAGATCCTGCGTGGCTAACTGCCCATCAACTGGGCTTACCGAAAACAACGGCCTTTGCGCATACACTCCAAAAGCAAGGCTGGCAATTTGATGAGTGGCCGTTGACCGAGGACGAATTAGCAGCAGCCATCGTCCAACAGTTGCCACCGAACGCGATGGGGGAGGTGGCCGCTCATGATGAATAAATTGATCTTTGGTCGCTACATTCCGGGAGACTCCGTGGTTCACCATATGGACCCCCGGGCGAAACTGTTATTGAGTTTTTATTTCATTGGGATTATTTTTATTGCCAATAACTGGGCGACCTATGCCTTGCTATTTGTCTTTACATTGGCCGCTATTTACCTATCCGGTGTGAAATGGTCGTTCTTCATCAACGGTGTCAAACCGCTGATTTGGTTGATTTTATTCACCGTCATCCTGCAAGTATTGTTTAGTGCAAGTGGCGGGCACGTTTACTTTCAATGGGGCATCATTACAATCAGCCAACTTGGATTGATCAACGGGGTCTATATTTTTTGCCGGTTCGTGTTGATTATTTTTATGTCAACGCTGTTAACTCTAACAACGCCGCCACTGGAATTGTCGGATGCCATCGAGTATATCTTGATGCCGCTCAAAGCGGTCCGTTTTCCAGTCTATGAAGTGGCACTGATGTTGTCGATTGCCTTACGCTTTGTGCCAACGTTGATGGACGAAACGGAAAAAATTATGAATGCACAACGGGCCCGGGGGGTCGACTTTGGTGAGGGCAATATCTTTCAACAAATGCGTGCCGTAGTTCCGCTGCTGATTCCGCTGTTTGTCAGCTCATTCAACCGGGCTGAGGATTTAGCAACGGCAATGGAAGCACGTGGCTATCAAGGCGGCGAGGGTCGCAGTAAGTACCGGATTCTTAAGTGGCACCAACGTGATACGTGGGCTACCGGATGCTTTGCGATCTTGACCGTTGCATTGATTTTCTTGCGTGCATAAATGAAGACTGATTAACGTGGGCGTCGCACTGATGGCGACCCACGTTTTTAACTGGAGGGATATTGTGACCACGCGGTATAAAGTAGTTTTAGCATATGACGGCACCAATTTTGCGGGCTTTCAACGCCAGCCACACCAGCGAACTGTCGAGCAGGTCGTCACTAAGGCGGTCAATAAGATGGCGAAAGATCCCGTTGAACCGATTGTGATCTACGGCGCGGGCCGAACAGATGCTGGTGTACATGCGTTTGGACAGACGTTGCATTTTGACTTGCCGTACGAAATTAATCCAGAAGGGGTTCGGCGCGGCCTGAACAGCATGTTACCGATGGATACAATCGTAAAGGCCGTTTCCATTGTGCCGAATGATTTTCACGCGCGTTATGATACGGTCGGTAAGCGGTACTGGTATCGGGCCTATCAAAATGAATTTGTAGATCCATTTAAACGGCACTATACGGGGCATTTTAAGTTCGCTGCGGATATTGACAGAATTCAGCAAGCCATCGGTGACTTAGAAGGACGGCACGATTTCTCGACATTCGTTGCGTCCGGTTCGCAAGCACATGACCATGTTCGTGAGATCTATTCAGCCAAAGCGTGGGCCTTGCCGGATGAACGCGAAATTCAGTTTGAATTTTGCGGTAGTGGTTTTTTATATAACCAGGTTCGAATCATGGTGGCTGTTTTGATGGAAATTGGTCAGGGCCGGCGCGCAGTTGACTGTATTCCAGCATTACTAGCGGCTAAAGACCGTGAGCAAGCGCGGGGAACGGCTCCTGCGGCTGGACTTTATATGAAAAAAGTGTATTATGAACAAAATGAATTACAAGCTGATTTGATAAAGTATTGACTTCTGAGGCGAAATTGGGTAGACTAGTCGTTGGTATTGTTTGCCCCACGATAAGCCCCGGAAATCTTATTGAGTGTCAAACAAACACAGAAAATGGAGGAACACAACGTGCGTACAACATATATGGCTAAACCAGGTGAAATTGATCGTAAATGGTATGTAGTTGATGCAACCGATGTACCTTTGGGTCGTCTTTCAACTGTCGTCGCATCAATCTTGCGTGGTAAGAACAAACCTACCTTTACCCCTAACGTGGATACTGGTGATAACGTTATCGTTATTAATGCAAGCAAGGTCGCTTTAACTGGGAAGAAAGCAGAACGGAAGATTTATTATCATCATACTGCTTATGCTGGTGGTTTAAAGGAACGGACTGCCGGTGACTTCTTGGCAAAGGAACCTACTAAATTGATTGAAACTTCAGTTAAGGGTATGCTTCCTCACAACTCTTTAGGCCACAAGATGGGCTTGAAGTTGCATGTTTATGCTGGTGCAGAACATACGCAACAAGCACAAAAGCCTGAAGTTTTGGACATCACTAACTTAATCTAAGGAGGAAACTACATTGGCTCAAGTACAATATCGCGGCACAGGCCGTCGTAAAGATTCAGTAGCCCGCGTACGCTTAGTACCAGGTACTGGTAAAATTGTTATGAATGACAAATCTGTTGAAGATTACATTCCATTTGCAGATATTCGCAAGGAATTGTTACAACCATTCGAAGTAACTGAAACAACTGATCAATATGATGTTTTAGTTAACGTTAATGGTGGTGGCTTCCATGGTCAAGCCGGCGCAACTCGTCATGGGATCGCTCGGGCATTGCTCGAAGTTGACCCAGATTTCCGTACTCCTTTGAAGCGCGCGGGTCTCTTAACTCGTGATGCTCGTATGAAGGAACGTAAGAAGCCAGGTTTGAAGAAAGCCCGGAAAGCTTCACAATTCTCAAAACGTTAATATTATCCAAAAACGTTGTTTTATCAACATTTTCTGGCTATATGAGAAAGCACCTGTCTATGGACGGGTGCTTTTTTTTGGTTGAGTGAGAAAAAAACCACAAAAAAACCATATGACGTGGCTCAACGAGATAAATAACCCATTTGGGCAGGTTTTATTTGATACTAATTGGTTCGAATATAGCCCGCCTTGAAACAAACTAAGCAAGTAACGCTCGGTTACTTAAAAATGGATTGGGCCATTGCCGGCTCAATCCATTTTAATTACTGACGTTTAGTTTTACCAAAAGAGAAGACGGCAACGCAACCGAGGCCGGTATGGCTAGTGATAGTCGGCCCAATGTGTTCGAGCAAAATTTCAGCATCAGGGATCTTGGCTAAAATCTTTTCACGAACGGTTTGGGCGGCTTCCTGAGCGTCGCTAGTGGCAATGATAATGCGCGGCTTGGTCTGATCACGTAAATCGGCTAGTGTGTTGTTAACTAGTGTGGTCAGTGACCGGCGCCGTGAGCGCACCTTTTGTACTGGACGCAAGTGGCCGAGTGGGTCGACGTCCATGACTGGCTTTATCTGTAAGAGTGATCCAACCGTCGCGGAGGTCCGTGAGACCCGGCCGCCGTGATAAAGGTAATTTAAGTCATCAACAGTGAACCATTGGTGATAATAGAGGCGGTTTTCAGTCAGCCAATCCGCCAATTGGGCGATCGGCATACCAGCATCGCGCTTGTCAATGGCATCTAGTAGCATCAGGCCTTCACCGCAGCAGGCTGCTCGAGAATCCACGAGGTAGATCTCGGCATCTGGCTGGTCTTGTAAAAGCATGGCCTTGGCCTGTTGCGCATTATTGAAGGTCCCACTTAAGCCTGATGAAAAGCCGAGGTATAGGATTGGCGTATGTGCCTGAACGTACGGCTTGAAAAATTCAATAAACTGGCCGATATTAATCTGAGCAGTAGAAGGCATCACACCGTTACCAATCCGATGATAAAAGTCAGTCAAGTCAAAGTGGTGACCCAAATCGTCCGCGTATTCCTGGTCGTCAATCGTGACGTTCATTGAAACAAAATCGACATGCTTGTCTTTAAGTAGTTGATAAGGTAAATCAACGGTTGAATCTGTTAATAGCTGATACATAGTTTTCTCCCTTAATTGTACTTACTGTTACATTGTACGCTTATTTGGGCGGCCATGGAAAATTAATACTTTGATGTTTCAAACTGATTAGAGCAAATAAATAGACGTATCGTTTTGTCGCTAGTAATAAGACGTTGGGTTTTATTGTAGATTTTGACATGAGTGCTTGGAACAGTGGCTGTCCAAGCAGTGATGGTAGTAAAAGGCAATTTTCTAAAAGGTTACAGCTTACAGTGAGAATTGTTAGCTGCTTATGACAAGGTTGAATTAACCATTGATTATCTTTGGCACAGACAAATAACAATCGGTTTTTGGGACTAAAGTGATGGTGTATAGTGTGTTTGATAATCGGCAGAGTATGTGAAAGAAGATAGATTGATGATAGGTGTAAATGTAATTGAAATATTTTCACATTTTATTTTCACTTAAATATAATCATTACTTGAAATTTATAATTTTTAATTGGATAATAGGCGTTGTTAAAGCTTTTATAATTTAGATAATAATGACATAAATATTAGTGATGATTGTTAATTGATGGTCATTTGTGGGTATTAATAATGGAGGATATTATCAAGATGCGAATTAGTGCGGAAACGGAACGACAATTTTTAGAAGCAGTTTTTAAGGCCCAACGGTTTAGTGCCAAGGATGGGGCACTGCTGGCAGACACCCTGGTCGATGCAGATTTACGTGGAATCTCATCACATGGTATCCAGCGGCTGGCTTGGTATACGCGGATGATCAAGGATCATACCTTGGAACCGACGAATCAACCGAAGATTTTGAATGAAACACCTACCAGTCTATTGATCGATGTGAACCAGAGCATGGGCCAGATTGCGTCGGCGTTTACGATGAATAAACTGATTGAAAAGACTAAGCAACTCGGTGTTTCATTAGCGGTTATCCGCAATTCGAATCACTTTGGAACGGCGGGCTATTATTCGCGCATGGCTTGCAAAGCGGGTTTGATCGGTATTTCAACGACTAATACGCGGCCGTTGGTGGTGCCGACGAATGCGACAGAAGCTTTTTTGGGTTCCAACGCATTAGCTTTTACTTTTCCAGCCGACCCGCATCCTTTCGTTTTTGACGGCGCGACTGCGGTGGTTTCAAGCGGGAAGATTCAAGTGCTGGCCAAAAAAGGTGCACAGATTCCGGGTGATTGGGCGGTTGATGATCATCGTCAAGTCTTGCATGATGCGCAGACGGTGGAGGATAACTTGGCTAAAATTGTGTTTTCTGAGAATCGTCCTGGTGGTGGGGTCCTGACCCTAGGTGGCCAGCAGGAAGTCAATTCAAATTACAAAGGCTTTGGCAACTCACTAATTATTGAGTTACTCACGGGAATTTTAGCGCAAGGGTCGCTGTCGGCTGATACGAACACCGGTAAGCATGACTTTAGTCAGTTCTTCATGACGATTAATCCCGCCTTATTTGGCGATCCCGAGGTGTTGAAGGCCAACGTGACGACTATGTTTGACCGTATTCGGCATTTGAAGCATCTACCAGGTACTAAGATCATGATACCAGGTGACCGGGAATACCGGCACTATGATGAAAATTTGGTGCAGGGCGTCAGTATTGATCCACAGACGTTGACGGAAATGCAGCAAGTTGGTGCTGAATTTGGAGTGGCAGTCCCCGCAGCCTTGAAAGCGTAGTTTGGTGTAGTTGCGGCAATTATTGTGACTAAAATGGGGATCACATAAACTGATGATAGTGTGGCTGGAATCTGCTCTGGATGCTGGCGACACTATTTTTGGTTATCACGATTATGTGCGGTGGTGAAGACCAGCTAGCTGGTTGGGAATAGATGGCAGTTCAGACAACTGACGAGCGGCTAAGGTTAGTTGCTAAAGCATACGGAACATTGTTGAAATTGTAATCGAAAATGACCGTTTGTCAGTCGTTCGTTGTGAGAAATTTAGCGTTGGAGTGCGGCTTTTAGACTTTAATGATTTGCCTTGCGGTGGATTATAAGTTAAGTCAGTGCAAGCTACTGGCTAAAAATATTTTCAGAAAGTGGCAGGGAACCATTTTAATATCTGTAAAATGATTTGACACGCAAACTTGCTGATTTACCAGTATTTATTAGCAGTTAGCGAGGATGATGACGACTAGCAAATCGAGGGTGGACCAACATGTTTTTGTTGATTAATAGAAAAAGTTTGCAAAAACCATTTGACAATTCTATTGATTAGCCGTATATTTTAAGTCATCAAATACACATTATAAATTAAGGAGATTTTAATCATGACGATTAATACCAATTTACAATTGAATTCGTATTATTATTACTGGTTTACTTAGTGCCTTGGCATCCACTGCGAGGCACGCCCTCGCAACGGATGTGACCAGTAAATTTTGGAATGATTAAAATTTATGGAAAAGTCATATCAGTGTTGTGAACAACCACTGTGTGACTTTTCTGCTTCTGAGTAGCGGTGTTTTTCGGGCACCCTGCGAAGAATTAGTGGACTCACAGTTGGTGTAACTGTGAGTCTTTTTTGTTAGCCAAAATGAGAGGGAGCGAAGTTAATGCAAGCATTTGATGAAATTGATGAATTAGCGGTGAATAATCTACGAGTACTGAGTGCGGAAATGATTGAACGGGCCGGTTCTGGTCATCCAGGATTGCCACTCGGCGCGGCTCCAATGATGTGGGCACTGTGGAGCCGACAATTACGGGTCGATCCACAGCAGTCTCAATGGGCTAATCGCGATCGCTTTGTCTTATCAGCCGGACACGGGTCGGCGTTGTTGTACAGTCTGCTACATGTGAGTGGCTTCAACGTGACAATGGGCGAGTTACAACGTTTTCGTCAATTCGGCAGTCACACGCCAGGCCACCCTGAACTGGGAATCGTGGATGGTGTGGAAGCCACGACCGGTCCACTGGGACAGGGGTTAGGGATGGCGGTGGGCATGGCCCTGGCTGAACGGCAACTAGCGGCTCAGTTCTCCGAGTCACCGCAGTTGGTGGATCACTATACTTATGCGTTAGTCGGTGATGGTGATTTGATGGAAGGTGTCTCCCACGAAGCCGCCAGCTTTGCCGGTAATCAACAATTGCAAAAATTAATTGTATTGTACGACGATAACGCTGTTTCGCTTGATGGCCCCACCAGCCGGTCGTTTCGTACCGATGTGAACCAGCGCTTCGCTAGTTATGGTTGGGATACACAAACGGTAGGTGATGGCAATGATTTAACGGCGATTAATGCCGCCATTGAGCGTGCCAAACACAGTTCACGTCCAAGCCTGATCGCTGTTAAAACGACGATTGGATTTGGCGCACCACAAGCGGGTACGAATGCGGTGCATGGCAATCCGTTGGGAACGGCCGGTTTAACTAGTTTGCGGCAACAATTAGGGTGGCAAGCCGCGCCATTTACGGTGATGCCGGCCGTTGCTAAACGCGCACAGCAACTAATCTTGCAACGTGGTCAGCGTGCACATCGCCGGTGGCAGTCACAACGAGAGGCTTTACCACAAGCCGTACAACACCGTTTCGAACAACAGCTCAGTATGCGTCTGCCAGTTGACTTAGCCACCAGTTTACCGATCTTTGATGAAGGCGCCCAAGCTTCGCGGATCACGAGTCATACCGTCATTCAGAAGCTAGCCGCTCAGTTACCAGGATTAGTCGGGGGCGCGGCTGATTTAGCCAGTTCGAATAAAACGACCATTGAGCAGGATCAATTGTCGACTCCGGTGACCCCGGATCAGCGCAACGTTGCCTTTGGTGTCCGGGAGTTTGGTATGGGCACCATTTTGAATGGGATGACTTTACACGGTGGCTTGCGGGTCTTTGGTGGCACCTTCCTTGTCTTTTCCGATTACACGCGTGCGGCTATTCGATTGGCGGCGATGATGAAGTTACCAGTCACTTACGTTTTCACGCATGACTCGATTGCAGTCGGCGAGGACGGTCCGACTCATCAGCCAATTGAACAGCTAATGAGTTTACGATTGATTCCGAATCTAACGGTGATCCGGCCCGCTGACCCGAATGAAACGGTCGCAGCTTGGTGGCAAGCCATCAACGCGACGGATCATCCAACCGTGCTCGTCTTGACCCGTCAGAATTTGGCAGTGCTATCCGGATCTAAGACTAAGGCCATGACTGGTGTGGCTCGTGGCGGTTATGTTCTCTCACCGCAGCGTGGCCGCCAGCCAATGGGAATCTTGATTGCAAGCGGGTCAGAAGTTGCTTTAGCTCTTCAGGCCCAGGCGAAACTAGCTACGTTAGGTGAAGATGTCAGTGTCGTTTCAATGCCGTCGATGGAAAACTTTGCGCGCCAATCAACGAATTACCAAGCTCAGGTCTTGCCACCTCAAATTCGGCGGCGAGTTGCAGTCGAAATGGGCGCAACATCTGGCTGGGAACGTTACGTTGGGTTAGATGGGGCGGTACTAGGCTTGGACCACTTTGGCGCCAGTGGAGCGGCCGACCAAGTATTAGCCGCTAACCAGTTCACGGTAGCAGACCTAGTGCGGACGTATCAACAAACGCACGTGGATCTTGGTCAACAATTGCGAGTCATTTAGAAAGGAAGTTAGTTAAAGCATGATTGATGGACAAACGGCACTCTTTGGATTTATCGCGCACCCCGCGCGGCACAGTCGCTCACCGCGAATGCATAATTTGAGTTTTGACTACTGGGGGCTAAATGCGCGCTACTTGGCGTTTGATGTGGCACCGGATGGATTGGCTGGTACGCTTGCTGGAATTCGTAGCATGGGTATCGCGGGGGTGAACCTTTCAATGCCATTCAAACAAGCCGTTGTACCGCTACTAGATGGTTTGACAGTGCGAGCGCAACGGATTCAAGCGGTCAATACGATTAAGAATGAAGCTGGCAAGCTGATTGGTGACAGCACGGACGGCGCTGGAGTTTTTCAGGATCTCTTACATCAAGGTCTGAACTTGGTTGATAAGCACGTCATGGTTTTAGGCGCGGGAGGCGCAGGTAAGGCAATCATTGCGGCGGCTTTAGATTATGGTGTCGCGAGTGTAACGGTCTTTAAACGCAACAACGAACGCTACGCCGGTGTTCAGCACTGGTTGGAGCAACTCAGTACCACGACTTCGGTACCACTCCGGCTCTGTGCCTATGAAGACCAAGTACGGATGCAGCAAGTTGCTCGTACCAGCAATTTGATCATTAACGCGACCAATATCGGCATGACGACTGCTGGAACGCCATTACCAATCTCAATTATCCAGCAATTAGTCCCACAACAGACGGTCTATGATGTGATTTACCAACCGCTAGAAACGACCTTTTTGCGCTTAGCGCGTCAGCAGGGGTGCGCCACATATAATGGTTTGGGGATGTTGATTTGGCAAGGTGCCTTGGCTTTTGAGTTTTGGACTGGTAAGCAGATGCCAGTTCAACAGGTCCGCCAAGATATGTTAGCCAGTATTCAAGCGACTCCGCCGATTACGGCGCAGGCTTAGGCCTTAACTTTTGAGAATTGATTAGTAGGAGGAAATTATTATGATTATTATATTAAAACCAGCAACCGCTACGGCTATGCAGGCAAAGTTAGTGAGTCAATTTGGTGCGGATCATGAGATCTTCACGCACAATAATCGAATTGCAATTCAAGGATTGCGTCCAGAAGCACTTCCCGCGGATGTGCAAGCAGCCAGTGAATCAATCTTGACGGCAGTTCCCGCAGCGGTCCAAAGCAGCCGTCTCTTTCACCCAGAAGATACGATTATTAAGACGCCACACAGTGTGATTGGTGGTAATCAATTCGTCATGATGGCTGGCCCGTGTTCAGTCGAAAGCGCTGAACACGTGGACCAGATGGCCGCGGTTGCCAAGCAGGGTGGTGCGACGATTGTTCGTGGCGGAGCATTCAAGCCACGGACGTCACCTTACAGCTTCCAAGGCCTCGGGGAGACGGGACTCCAATACTTACGGACGGCGGCTGATAAACATGGCCTTGATATGATTACCGAAGTGATGGATGATGAACACGTGGCGATGGTGGCGAAATACACGGATATTTTTCAAATTGGTGCACGCAATATGCAAAATTTCTCGTTGCTTAAAGCCGTTGGACAGACCCAAATTCCGGTTGCATTAAAGCGAGGAATGTCGGCAACAATCGACGATGTGCTCAATGCAGCTGAATACATTGCAGCTGGTGGTAATCATCAGATCATGCTTTTGGAGCGGGGAATTCGAACGTTTGATAATAAGTACACACGCAACACGTTTGACTTAGGTGCAGTGCCAGTCTTGCAATCGTTGACACATTACCCAGTCATCGTTGATCCGAGTCACGCGGTCGGTACCTGGGAACTCGTGACCCCGATGGCGATGGCAGGTGTAGCAGCTGGCGCCAGTGGCATGATCGTTGAAATTCATGACCAGCCAACGCAAGCTTTATCCGATGGGCCGCAAGCGTTAAAACCCGCGACGTACTTAAAAATGGCGCAACAGGCTTTCCAGTTACATGATCTGATGCAAACGTGGGCGTAGGATGTGCCTATGACAAACATTGAAGTCAAGACGCGAGTTAAACAGTATCAGATCAAGATCATGATTAACAGTTTACATCACCTAGGAACATTGGTAACTAAGGTATGGTGTGCCCGTCAAGTAGCGGTGGTAACGGATACCAATGTGGGCCCGTACTATGCGAAGCTGGTAACTGATGAACTGACGGCGGCTGGATTCAAGGTGCGCGTGATGACGGTTCCAGCCGGTGAGGCGAGCAAAATTTGGTCACAAGTCCAGTCGTTAATCGATCAGCTGAGTGCCGCCCATTTTAGCCGCAGTGACGGTGTCCTCGCTCTTGGTGGCGGGGTGGTTGGTGACTTAGCAGGGTTTGTCGCTTCGATTTATATGCGCGGTATTGCCTTGATTCAAGTACCGACATCATTATTAGCGCAAGTCGATAGTTCGGTGGGCGGTAAGACCGCGATTGACTTACCAACTGGCAAAAACTTAGTGGGCAGTTTTTACCAACCAGATTTAGTCGTCATTGATCCGGCAATTCTGGTGACGTTACCGCCACGGATGCTCGCAGAAGGTTATGGCGAAATCGTTAAGTGCGCAGCATTAGTTGGCGGTGATTTTTGGCAATCCTTGCACCAAATTACCAGTGTGGCAGCGATTTTACCAGCAGCACCAGATTTAATTGCAGCTAGTGTGGCGTTCAAAGCGCGCGTCGTTATGGCGGATGAGCATGAACAGGGTCAGCGGCAATTATTGAATTTTGGTCATACGATTGGTCACGCAGTCGAACTATTGGCTGACGGTCAACTAATGCATGGGGAAGCGGTAGCGATTGGTCTAGTACAGGTTTGTCGGTTGTTTGCAGCACATGGGTTAGCGCCGACTAGTTTAACGTCGACGCTCAAGGCACGCTTAATGGCGGTAGGGTTGCCCACGGAATTACCGCCGATAGCGCCGCAAGCCGTGGCCGCAGTGATGCAACACGACAAAAAAGTGCACGGTACAGCGCTGACCTGGGTCTACTTATCGGCGGTTGGGCAACCCCACCTGTATCCCATAGCGGTCACGGACTTGGCGACTTGGATGGGTGACTTGTGGTCGGTGTCGTGATTAGACGTAAGTTTACAATATGCTTCAGTTCGACACATGATGGTGCAGCCCCCATGACGGTCACACTAACGTTGCCGGGTGGAATCTGGAAATTTGAGGGAGCATCAGAACTTTTGACGTCCAGGTTCTGATGGACTTACATGGTAGATTAACAATCGGCTTTCCAAGTAATAGTTGGAAAGCCGATTGTTATTGGTTAGGGCGTGATGTTTGTATGATCAAGTCGTTAGTCAGGAGTAAGTTCACATTGTGCGCGTTAATTTTCATGAAGCATGCATTAAAATATGCCAGTCTTGAGTTTAAAAAGCCAGTTTAGGGTCACCGGCAAAAGTTCTGATTTGCGTAAACTTGCTCGGCTAGATCGTCCTTCCCCCAGAAATGGGCACTCAGCCCGGAGTCGGGAAATACGTGAATGAGTGTCTGAACCTGTCAAATTGTATAGTTGAAAAACAACTAGTTTACCAATAGCCTAAAAGTTTCATCCAGAGTGTGCCACCAACGCCCCATACTAATAGATAGAAACCACCAAGGCACAGATTCAGACGCCACCATTCGGACTGCGTTATGTAACCTGATCCGAACATAATCGAGGCGGGACCGTTGGCGTAATGGGTGGTCGAACTGAAAATGGCACCGTCAAAGCCTAATAGTAGGGCTGCTAGCATTGGGGGGGCGCCGGCTGAAATTGCCACACCCAAGAAGGCGCCGTACATGGCGGAGACGTGAGCAGTGGCGCCGGCAAACAGGTAGTGGCTGTAAAAGTAAACGAGCATCAAAGCTGCCAAGACCCATAGCCAACTGATTCCTTGCAGGGCCTGGCCCATAGTTTGTGAAAGCCATGGAATAAAGCCAAGACTGTTCAGTTTGCCAGCCATAAAAATAAGAATTGAAAACCAAACGAGTGTGTTCCAAGCCCCAGTTTCATGTAATAAGTCGTCAACGGATAATACACCGGTTAATAAGAGCAAAGTGACGGCTATGAAGGCCACTAAGGTCGCGTCTAGCCCAGTGAGACTAGCTGAGATCCAAAGAAAGAGGGCCAACATAAAAATACCGCCCATGAGTTTTTCGGCCAAAGTCATGGCCCCCATCTGCTCAAGTTCGTTGGCAGCCCACGCATGCGCGTTGGGTGTATCCTTAATTTCTGGCGGATAGAGCCAATAAATAATAGCTGGAACGCTAATTAAGCAAATAAGACCAGGTAATAGAGCGGCGAGTAACCAGCCCATCCATGTGATGTGAATCTGCATTGCTTGGGCCAAGGCCACGGCAACGAGATTTGGTGCCATCGCGGTCATGAATAAGCCACTGGTGGCAATATTACCATGGAAAGCTGACATAATGAGAAAACTACCAACCTTACGCTGCGTACCGTTTTGTGGGTCAGAGCCGTATGCTTTAGCTAAAGATTCAATAATTGGGAAGACGATTCCACCGGCGCGGGCGGTATTGCTAGGCGTGGCCGGACTAGTGACGAGATCGACACCAATCAGCGCGTAGGCTAATCCAAGGGTCTTTTTACCAAATAATTTGACGAAGACCAGCGCGACTCGTCGCCCTAGCCCCGTTTTTACGAAGCCTCGTGATAGGAAGTAAGCCATTGCAATCATCCAAACCGTGTTATCACCAAAGCCGGCCATGGCATCCGTCATCGAGGTAACACCAAGTAAGACACCAAGTGTGAGACCAATAATTGCGACACCGGCAATAGGTAACGGCTGGGTAATGCAACCAATGATAGTGCCAACAAAGAGAGCCAGCATGTGCCATGCTAATAGACTGAGCCCCGCGGGACGAAATGGCGCGCTCAGCCAAATAATCAAACCAATTATCAGCGGCCATGTAAGTTGCTGGTAGTTGACGGATTGTAATTTGGTCATCGAAAACGACCACCTTTCTAGTCAAACGTTAAAATCGTCTCACGGTGACTGCTGAAACTAGTCAGCAAATGATGCTAATCCGGACACGATTTCTAAATTAGAATTAATGCAACCCTAATGTCATTTTTGCTGCCCGTGACATTTTATCAAGCGACCAGGCCGGTTCCCAGACAAGGTTGATGAGTACCTGATCGATACCCGCGACGGTCATTAATGCGCTTTTGATATGGTCATTCAAATAGCCTGTCAGTGGACAGCCCATGATGGTCAGTGTCATGGTAACGGTGCAGAGCTTTAGGTCAGCATCGTAAGCAACATCGTAGATCAAACCGAGGTCAACAATGTTCACACCAAGTTCAGGATCGATCACGGTACTCAGAGCGGCTAAAGCTTGGGTTTTTAAAGTAGATTGTGTATCCATACTAATCATGAGAAAGACTCCTTTAGACCAACAGCCTAAGCAGGGTGATCCGCTTAGGCTGTTAATGGTCGGTTATTTAATGAATTTAACTTGTTCGTTGATTTTTTTAATCTCAGCTTCTTTACGTTCGTTGAAGATGACCTTGTTCTTTTCAAACAAGTTGTCGCCATTCGTATCGATGGAGACAATTAACGGACCGAAGTCTTTGACCTCACACGCCCAGAGTGTTTCGGGCATTCCGAGGTCTTTCCACTGGGCATCAACAATCTTATTGACGTGCAGGGCGGCATAAACAGCATTGCCAGCGGGGTAGACGAGGTGTAAGGCGTGATATTTCTTGCAGGCCCGTTCGGTTCCCGGTCCCATGCCGCCTTTACCAACGATTAGTTTGACACGGGTTTGTTTTACGAATTCTTCTTCAAATTTTTCCATCCGCATACTAGTCGTTGGCCCGACTGCGACCATTTCGTACTTGTCATGGCCGAGATCTTTAATGATCGGGCCAGCGTGGAGAATTGCTCGGTCTGTCACGTTAACGGGTAGGGGACGATGTTCTTCGACGAGCCGCCGATGGGCAACGTCCCGACAGGTTGTTAGTGAGCCATTCAAGTAGACGATGTCGCCGATACGAATGTCCTTAATATCGTCATCAGAAATTGGGGTGGTTAAGTGGTAAGTTTTCATGATAATTCGACTCCTTTGTTCAGTGGTAAGTCATAGTTTAGATCTGCGTCAAAGTTGATAAGTCCGCGCCGGTGTGACCAGCAGCCGGTACTAACAGCGACGCCAATTGTTGATGGGTGTCGGGCGGTATTCTCGACATTGACACCCATTACTGACTTTTGACCGCCAAACCCCTGTGGTCCCAGGCCAATGTGATTGATGCCGTCTTCTAATAAGTGTTCGAGTTTGGCAGCATTAGCGTTTGGATTTTCACTATCGACGCGCCGCATTAAAGCTAATTTAGAATTAAGCGCAGCCGTTTCAACGGATGTGGCGACGCCGACACCGACGAGTAAAGGTGGGCAAGCGTTAATGCCGTAGCTCGTCATGCGATCCATCACGAAACGGACGACGCCTTCGTAACCTTCACCAGGCATCAGGACTTTGGCAGCCCCGGGTAATGTGCAGCCACCGCCGGCCATGTACACGTACATTGAGATGTCAGTGCCATTACCATCAACTTGCAGAAAAATCGAGGGGATGCCGTCACCAATGTTCATACCGGTATTGTATTCGTCAAATATCTGAACAGCATTATGTCGGAGTGGCGCTTTTTTTGTCCCACGATAAACGGCGTCTTTCAAAATTTGATTGAGTTCGCCTAATAGTGGGAACTGCGCGCCGCATTTAATGAAGAATTGTAACGCACCGGTATCTTGGCAACTTGGGCGTTTAAGTTTATTGGCAAGTAATTGGTTTTCCATCATCGTGTCGTAGACGAGCTTTTGGAGTGGATCGACTTCGATCTTACTGAGTTCTTCGAGTTTGGCAGTCACATCATCTGGTAGTCGATGACTGATGAGCGCAATATAATCGGCCAAAATGTCGCGCATCCGTTGGCCCTTAGTTGATAATGTTGGTTCGGTATAGTCGTATGTCATTGTATCCATGCTGGTTTCCTCCTATCAATTTACAGCTACATTGTAAGTAACTGTGTGATACAAAACTAACCGCTACTCGCCGAGTTATGCCAGGTATTGGATTGTGAAAGTGATGGTAAGCGGACAGGTAGCCGGTTAAAAATGACAAAAAAATACCAAGGCCTTCTGACGAGTGATGCCGTCGTACCTTGGTATGACCCAATATTTGATCAAAATATCGGTAAGTTCAGTTGTTCGTAATCACAAAAATTGTTATGCCATTAATTATTGATTAAGCAATGTTTTTAATTGCGCGATCTTTTGTTTGAGTGCCTGATATTCTTGAAAATGTAGTTTATACATGCAACTTTCACAAGCACTGAGTTGATCAGTACTTGTGAGTTGGGCCCAGTGCTTGAGTTGCTTTTGGACAATGGTAGTTTGTGTGGGAGTGAGCGGTTGCTTGAACTGGTCATATTCAGGACGTTGCCCGTGTGACAAATGTTGACGGTAACTGGAAGGTGTCTGACCAAAATGCTTCTTAAACATTAGATTGAAGGACTTGACCTCCTGAAACCCATTGGCTAAGGCTAGATCGGCGACTCTTGTGGTTGGGTTTTCCAGATCGTAGATGGCGTGTTGTAGTCGGCAGCGGGTTAGATATTCGTAAAAATTCAGGCCGAGTTCCGCTTTGAAGATGCGTGAGAGATAGGCTGGTGAATAGTGACTGATTTTTGCCGCTTCGTTTAAGGTAATTGGTCGATCGTAAGCCTGGTTAATGTAATCAATGACCCGGTTTAGTGAACTCTGCGTCTTGGGTTGGGGATAAGTCATCGTGATTCCAGTATCAAAGAAATCGTGATGTAGCAGGTTCGTCAATTGAAAGTACAGGGCGTTCAAGTCAAAAATTGGCCAGTCCTGCTGATGTAATCCTAGATAGAGTTGTGCCAGAATTTGGCGAATCGTTTGGTAGTCACGGTGTTGGGGCGTCGTCACGCTGTTGAGTAGAAAAGCACCTGAACTGAGGTCGATGCCCTGACTAGTGTAGAAATCGGGCAGAATATGTAAACGGAGCGCGATACATTCTGGGGTCAAGGCAAAGGTGGCATGGCCGCGATTGGCATTGATCAAGATGAGGTCATTTGCGTGTAATTGATGGCGCGTCCCGTCAACATTCACTTCGACCGTACCTTGCAATAACCATAAGAGTTCGATTTGCGGATGCCAGTTGTAGTGGTAACTACCAATCATGTATGTTAATAAGTCAAATTGGACGGTTGGAGTGGATTGAAAATGCTGACTAGGTATCATGACAGTGTCCTCCTTAGGAATAACTTTGATTAGCTCTAGCTTACACGTTCAGAAGATGCTTGAACAGCAGTCGACAAAAGAATACAAAAAAATGACAAAAATTGACTAGTATCAGTTATGATGGAAATATAAGTAATGGTAACTGAATGTTGGTTGTGGTCACGCTTAATCAAGACTGAAAGTGACCCGGGCACATCATCGTTGTTAGACTAAGGATGAAATGGTGGAGAAATAGTGGATACGAAGATAATTGTCAATCATGCGCTACGAGCGCTTTTATACGAAGTGACGGTCAACCCTAAGCCCGGGCTGGTCGACCCGTTGTCGGCGGGTCCCCATCCAGACATGAACGCTTTTATGTTTATTGATAGTGCTTTGAGTCTAGCCCCCTACTTTAATGCTTGTGCAGCGGCGGGCGTCGCGTATACGGCTGTCGATTTGACGGGTTTGTTCAAGCAAATTCGGGGCATTGGTGTTCAAGCGGAACAAACCATGTTTGCGGCGACCAAGGGCGTGAATACCCATAAAGGGGCGGTGTTCTCACTGGGCGTGCTAGTGACAGCGGCGGCGTATCAGTTGCAGCACTCCGACGTCGACTTAGCAACGATTGTGCGCACAATGCTGGCGGGGTTAACGGCAAATGATTTTAATGATTTAAACACGAAGGAGCCAACGACCTTAACTGCTGGAGAACGTCAATACTTAACATATGGCATCAAGGGAATTCGTGGTGAAGCCGAGGCGGGTTATCCGACCGTGATGCAAGTGGCACTACCCGCATTGAGACGTAGTCGTGGCACGATTAATCAGCGGTTATTAGACACACTGATGGCGATTGTCCAGGCGACGGTCGATACCAATCTGGTAAAACGGGCACACGACCCGCACGTCATTGACTGGGTCCACGACCAAGCACACCGCTACTTCGATTTAGGGGGAAGCCACAGTGAAGCTGGAATGGCGTTTTTACGCGAATTGAATCAGATTTTTGTCGACCATAACTATAGTTTAGGTGGCTCGGCCGATTTGTTGATTTTGACGATTTTTATTGGATTGCAGACAGATATATTAGCTTAATAATGAGTGTCGTGATTGTAGGTGACGACACTTTTTTAATACCAAATATTAATGGAAATTAAATGACGATTGCAATGCTTAGTTGATGAGTGGTCAGTGCTTTTTAGTGGTGATGGCATCGAAAGTCGTTTCAGTAGGTTCTGGATTAAGCATTTAGTATGTTGGTTGTAACGCCTTGGTTAAGCAGAAATAGTATTAGAATGAACGAAAATTTAATACCGATTATAAAAAAGTTAACTGAACCTAACAATTATTTGCGCTAGCGTTAATTATCAGTTATGCTTATGACGATGTAGAAAACCGACTACCGCGATGAACGGAGGAAATGTGATGTTAAAAGTACAAAACCTCACCGTGGCATACAGTGACACACCAGTCTTTACTGATGTTGCCGTTAACTTTAACGCCGGCAAAATTACTGGAATCATTGGTCCCAACGGTGCGGGAAAATCAACGATGATCAAGGCAATGCTTGGTCTGATCAAATCCCAAACGGGAACCGTCGAATATGAAGGTCGTGCGCTAAAACAATTTCAAAAACAGATTGTATATGTCGAGCAACGTAAAGATCTCGACTTAACCTTTCCAATCAATGTTTTTGACGTCGTTTTGACTGGGACCTATGGCAAACTCGGACTTTTCCGCGAACCAAGCAAGGCGGATCGTCAGCGTTGCCAAGATGCACTTGAGCAACTTGAGTTAGCCGATTTAGCACAGCGCCAAATTAGTCAGCTCTCTGGAGGACAATTACAACGGGTCTTTGTGGCTCGAGCCTTAGTCCAAGAAGCCGATATCATTATTCTTGATGAACCTTTCGTCGGCATTGATTTACAGAGTGAGACGGCTATCATGACGATCTTGCATCAGTGGCGTGATACCGGCAAAATGATTATTGTCGTGCATCATGATTTGAACAAAGTTTCACGCTACTTTGATGATCTCGTGATTTTAAATCACGGTATCGTTGATTATGGTCCCGTGGACGCGGTCTACACACCCGCAAACATTGAACGGACGTTTAGTGCTGATCTTTCGGCCGTCCTGTTTACGAAGGAGGAAACGCGATGATGCAATCAATTACGACCTTTATGGCTGCTTTGGGGAAGTATGATTTCTTACAAAGTGCGCTAATTACGGCTATTATGGTCGGGGTCATGTCAGGAATTATTGGTAGCTTTATTATTTTACGAGGCATGTCGATGATGGGCGATGCCATCTCGCATGCCGTTTTACCTGGTGTTGCGGTAGCTTATATGCTCGGTATCAACGTCCTAATTGGTGCTTCGGTTTTTGGAATTCTAGCCGCTAGCTTGATCGGATTCGTTGCGAGCCGTAGTAAGATTAAGACTGACACCTCAATTGGGATTGTCTTCAGTGCGTTTTACGCACTCGGTTTTATCCTAATTTCATTAGCTGAAAGTTCGACGAACTTGCACCACATCTTATTCGGTAACATTCTCGCTGTGAGTGATACTGATATGATGACGACGACGGTCGTGTTAGGACTAGTGATTTTATTCGTGGTCTTCTTCTACAAGGAATTACTGATTACGTCATTTGATCCGACCTTTGCGAAGACTTATGGTCTCAAGGTCCAACTGTTACATTACGCTTTAATGCTGGTCTTAACGCTAGTGACCGTTTCAGCGCTACAAACCGTCGGGATCATTTTAGTGGTCGCGATGTTGATTACACCGGCTGCGACGGCCTTTCTATGGACAGAACGACTGGCAGTCATGCTTGGACTGTCAGCCTTAATTGGGGTCTTGTCCTCAGTGGTGGGCTTATATCTCAGCTACACGTTGAACTGGGCTTCTGGTCCGGCCATCGTGCTAGTAGCGGCTATTTTCTTCGGTATTTCTTTCATCATCTCACCTAAGCAGGCCTTGTTGCCGACGCTTTGGAAAGGGCAAGCAGCAGCGCGACGGGTGACAGCATGAAAACGAAATTAATTGCACTGATTGGAGTCATCGCGATGGTTACCGGGATGGCAGTATTTCTGAATCAACGCCAGCAAAGTGCCAAAGCGACGACCACTAGTGCCAAAATCCGGGTCGTAAGTACGAACTCGATTCTAGATGATATGGTGAAAAATGTGGGTGGGCAGTACGTCCAAAATTACAGTATTGTGAAGCGCGGCACTGACCCGCATGAGTATGAACCACGGCCCACTGATATTGCGGCAACTGCCGAAGCTGACGTGATTTTTTATAATGGCTTAAACCTTGAAACTGGCGGTAATGGCTGGTTTAAAAAGTTAGTGACGGCTTCCAAAAAGGACTTTGACCACGATGTTTTTGCGGCCAGTAAGGGAATTAAGGTCAAATATTTAACGACGAACGTTAATGAGCCGGACCCCCATGCTTGGTTAGATCTCGCCAACGGGATTCAATATGTCAAGAACATCAACCGGACGTTGCAGGCCAAGGATCCTAAGCACGCCGCTGTTTATCAAAAGAATACGGATCGCTACGTGGAAAAACTAACAAAACTGCATGAGAGCGCTCAAACCAAATTCAAGCAGATCCCGACGAGTCAACGATTATTAGTGACATCCGAAGGCGCCTTTAAGTATTTCTCGGCGGCCTACCATGTGCCCGCTGCTTATATTTGGGAAGTGAATACGGAATCGCAAGGCACGCCAGCTCAGATGCGGACGGCGTTGAAGAAAATTGAAGGAACCCAGGTTCGAAGTTTGTTTGTCGAATCATCCGTATCACCGAAATCGATGAATAAGCTTTCACAGGAGACGGGAATCCCCGTTGCTAGTACGATTTTTACCGATTCGCTGGCAGCTAAAGGCAAACCGGGTGATACGTACTACTCAATGTTGAAGTGGAATCTTGATAAGATTTATGCTGGGCTGACTCGGTCGTAGTACTTGGGACTATAATTCGGTTGTGTTGATGTCATGTGATATAAGTTTGTTCTAAAAAGGACCGTGGAAGTTAAATCTTCCACGGTCCTTTCTTATTTTGAACTGCTAGTTTAGTCTTCCGATTCGAATGACAATTCCGTCATTGATAGTTCCAGATCATCAAGTACGTCGTTTTCACTCAGAAATTGTTCCCAGGCAGCCGGTGTTTGTTCGCGGGTATGGGGGACGATTTTATCATGAATATTGGCAATCACATCATCGAGCATCTTATCCGCTTGCCGGGCGATTTCAGCATCGTTATAGCGGCGTGCTGGCGCCCGGTCCTCATTTTTTCGATTCAGAAAATCGGTTGCTTTCTCCATAAAAATGGTAATAACTTGGGAGTTGTTTGCGAGATAGTCTTTTAAAGTTTCATTATCCAATGTATTAGTCCTCTCTAGTTTGAGTCGTACTTCTAATATACCACGCTAATCAGGTTTTAACTGTTTCAAGATCGGTTGGCGGGTAAAAAGTTTTGTAACTTGCGCAGATGTTTCGAATTGACGCCAATCAGGCAATTTAAACGCAGGATTGTAACCGCTCACGAAAATGATTTCACAAGCCGACACTTTAGAAATAGTTCACAATCAAAATGATTTTAAATACTGCTACACAGGCGTTTTAAGTAATAATTATATTTAAATTTTTAAAAAAATAATTTATTTTTAAAAAATTAGCAAAAATGAAAGCATTTGCGTTATAATACTTGTGAGTTAAGTAACTAAGTAGTTGGAACCACATGTGCAGCACACATTTTTGATGAAAGAAGGATATTGACATGGATAAGAAGCAACGCAAAGTCGTAATTGTTGGTGATGGCTCGGTGGGTTCATCATTTGCCTTTTCATTGGTCCAAAATTGCGCCCTAGATGAACTCGTTATCGTTGACTTGGTTAAAACGCACGCAGAGGGGGACGTTAAGGATTTGGAAGATGTTGCCGCCTTTACGAATGCGACCAACATTCATACCGGTGAATATGCGGATGCGCATGATGCTGACATCGTTGTCATTACGGCTGGTGTGCCTCGTAAGCCTGGTGAGAGTCGTTTAGATTTGATTAACCGCAATACGAAGATTCTGGAATCCATCGTCAAACCAGTGGTTGCGAGTGGTTTTAATGGTTGCTTCGTTATCTCAAGTAATCCCGTCGATATTTTGACTTCGATGACGCAACGTTTATCCGGTTTTCCACGGCATCGGGTCATTGGTACCGGGACTTCCTTGGATACGGCGCGGTTACGGGTCGCCTTGGCTCAGAAGTTGAATGTTGCCACCACTGCAGTTGATGCTGCGGTACTTGGAGAACATGGTGATAGTTCCATCGTTAATTTTGATGAAATTATGATCAATGCTCAGCCCTTAAAGACGGTCACAACGGTCGATGATCAGTTCAAAGCTGAAATCGAGCAAGCTGTTCGTGGTAAAGGTGGTCAAATCATTAGTCAGAAGGGGGCCACGTTCTATGGGGTCGCCGTTAGTTTGATGCAAATCTGCCGAGCAATTTTGAACGATGAAAATGCTGAGTTGATTGTCTCCGCCGCTTTGTCTGGTCAATATGGCATTAACGATTTGTACTTGGGGTCACCCGCCATTATTAATCGCAACGGGCTCCAAAAAGTGATCGAAGCTGAGCTATCAGATGATGAGCGTGCCCGGATGCAACATTTCGCAGCCAAGATGCTGACCATGATGAATGTGGCATCATAAAAATGATGAGTAAGTATGAGGAGGAATTGAGATGACACTAAATAAGGTCAAGTATCGTGATTTTATTGCACCGTTATTGGTGGGCCTGATCATTTGGTTAAGTAGTCCTATCAAACCAGCCAGTGTTTCGATGAACGCATGGCATATTCTGGCAATTTTTGTGGCAACCATTATTGGTTGTATTACGCGGCCGTTACCAATCGCCGGGGTCGCAATCATTGGGTTGACACTAACCGTGTTATTGGGCATCGTGCCTATGGATACAGCGGTTGCCGGATTTGGGAGCAGTACGGTATGGATGATTGCGATGGCGTATTTTATGTCACGTGGTTTCATCAATACTGGTTTAGGTCGACGTGTCGCGTTGGTGTTTGTGCGGCTGTTTGGGAAACGAACGTTGGGTTTGGCATACGCACTGATTGGCGTCGATTTAGTAACAGCACCCGCAACGCCAAGTAATACGGCCCGTGCTGGTGGGATTGTTTATCCAATCATTCAGTCGTTAGCTGAAACGTTTGGTTCTGATCCCAAGGATGGCACACAAAGTAAAATCGGTTCATTCTTAGTGTTCGCAGAATTTCACGGTGATTTAATCACCAGTACGATGTTCATGACGGCGATGGCGCCTAACTTAGTTGCTGTCACGTTAGCCAAGAGTTTACACATCACGTTATCGTGGATGCAATGGTTTTTAGCCGGGATTGTCCCAGGACTTATTTGTTTATTGGTTGTGCCATATTTAATTTATAAAATGTATCCACCAGAAATTAAAGATACGCCCAATGCCAAGCAATGGGCGGATGATGAGCTGGCAAAGATGGGTAAGATGAGTCTTCCAGAAAAAATCATGGGTGGCGTCTTCTTGCTAGCCTTAGTCTTATGGATGTTATCCAGCTTTATCGGTCTCGAAGCTTCATTAGTTGCCTTTATGGCCGTCTCCTTGCTACTCGTTGCTGGGGTTCTATCGGTAGATGACGTGCTACACGAAACTGGTGCTTGGAATACCTTGGTGTGGTTCTCAATTTTGATCTTCATGGCTAATGAGTTGAACAAACTCGGCTTTATTCCATGGTTGTCTGGCGCGATTGGTGGTGCCTTGAAAGGCTTCAGTTGGGGCATTGTTTTAGCGGCACTCGTCTTGTTCTACTTCTACAGTCACTACTTGTTTGCTAGTGGGACTGCCCACGTTTCCGCAATGTACGGTGCCTTACTTGGGGTCGCGGTTTCCGCGGGAGCGCCAGCAACCTTTGCTGCACTGATACTTGGCTTTACTGGTTCGATCTTCGCTTCGACGACGCATTATGCGAACGGCCCGGCGAGTGTTCTCTTCGGTTCTGGGTATGTTACTCAGGGAAAATGGTGGCAGTTAAACTTTATTTTAGGTCTCTTCTACCTAGTCGTTTGGGGTGGCATTGGCGCCCTCTGGATGAAAGTGATTGGTATTTGGTAGTCTGATTTTAAGCATAAAAACAGGTACCAAGCTGCCGGCAACGGTCAGCGTTGGTACCTGTTTTCGAAGAAGCGGATTATTTGGATAGTGGTGTGGCTTGATTTTCTTGGAGAACCCGATTCGCGACGGCTTCATCAATGATGATGTCAGTGAGTAATTGTCCGCGGAGGGCGCCAAGTAAGGCTTCGCTCTTGAACTTACTTTTGATGATGCCAAAACGACGCGGCACTTTGAGAATGGCGGGCATTTTAGCGCCAAAGAGTTTGTCGTGGTCGGCGTTCAGAATGTGACCATTGATGTCGTATGGCCGACCGTATAACAGGCCGACCACCGCCTGCGGATCAGCGCCACCCAGAATGGCTTGGCGATGTTGATGCCAGACGGGAATCGAGTCAATGGATGCTAAGGTGCCAATTCCGGCAAATAGCATGTCCATTCGGTCAAAGTTACTGATGGCCGGTGTAATGGCTGGTTCTTGAGCCAATGCTTGGTGTGCTTGATCATTAAACAAGTAGAGTGGTGCCGGGATGGTGACGTACTGTGCGCCGAACTTAGCGGCGGCTTTTTGAACCAACGGTGTTGAGCCGTTCGCTGCGTTCGTTTTCAGGTTATCACCCATAAACTGGGTGAACAGTAAGTCATCACGAGTGCTCGTTTGAAAATTATCGATGACGCTAAGGACAGTGCCACCCCATGCCACCCCAATCACATTACTTTGAATGATCTGGCGCTGGATTGTTTCGGCGGCAAACTCGATTACGTGGCGTTCATCGTCACTCGTGGTATCCGCGTCTTTGATAATATAAATATGTTCAATTGGAAAACGATGTTTAAATTTAGCCTCCAGCTCACTATTTCGTTCGATGGGGGTGTTAATGTTAATTTTGACTAGGCCGGTTGCCATGGCTTCGTCTAAGTATTTTGAAATTAGATAACGACTGACTTGGTATTTCTTTGAAATTTCAGCGATGTTGATTTTGGATAAGTAATAATCATGTGCAATTCCAATCAACAGGCGGCGATGATTCATATCGTCCATATCGATAACCTCTTTATCAACCTAAGATTTAAAATTTTAAAACTCGTTTATAATATTTTAAGTTTATTATACCAGAAAAGCTGACTTTTTAAAAATTATAAAAATCCAATCTAAATTTGATATTTTTAAAAAATGGTCGTACACTGGGGATAACAAAGTTAACGGTATTATTTTGAGAAGAGAAGGCAGATATTGATGGTAGAACAAGATGAGATTTTAAAGTTGCACGCCGCCCATACGGGGGTTTTGGACATTCATTCAGACCTTGCAGTGACCGATAAGGCTGATTTAGGTAAAGCATATACACCTGGTGTTGCGGTGATTTCCAAGCTGATTGCGGCGCATCCGGAATTAAAGGCAAAATACACGATGAGTGGTAAATTAGTAGCGTTGATCACGGATGGGTCAGCAGTACTGGGCCTCGGCAATATTGGTCCCGCGGGTGGTTTGCCGGTCGTAGAAGGTAAGGCACTCCTATACAAGAACCTCGCGGGGATTAATGCGATTCCGCTGGCGTTAAATCAGGTCAGCGTGCCAGCAATGGTGGCGACAATCAAAAACATGTCGCTCTCATTTGCGGGCATTCATCTGGAAGATATTACGGCGCCTAAGTGTTTTGAACTAGAAGCGGTCTTGAAAGATGAGCTTGATATTCCGGTTTATCATGACGATCAGGAAGGCACCGCAATTGTCGTGTTGGCGGGACTGATCAATGCCGCTCACGTAGTCGGTAAGTCCTTACGGCAGATGCGCATCGTTGTCAACGGCGTCGGCGCATCCGGGTTAGCTACAGCTCGGTTATTAGCAGCGGTCGGTGTCAAACAACTGACCTTGGTCGATGTTTACGGGGTCGTTACAGCGGATGATCAGCGGTACAACCAGTATCAACGGAATCTTGCCAAACAGTTGGGAACACCTGCACAACTAAAGGGGCAACCACTGGCGAAGGTCATGGCCGACCAGGACGTCTTCATTGGCTTGTCAGACGCCAACGTCTTATCAGCAGGGGCCGTCCACTTGATGAATCATGATCCAATCGTCTTTGCACTCGCTAATCCAGTGCCAGAAATCGATCCAGCAGTAGCTGAGAAGGCTGGGGCCACAGTCATTGCAACGGGTTCTAGCCAGTATCCAAACCAGGTCAATAATATTCTGGCTTTCCCGGGGCTCTTCAAGGGCTTACTCACAAATGGGGTCAAGCAAGTTGATAATGCGTTGCAGATCCAAGTGGCTCAGGCTTTGGCTAAGACCGTGTCGAACCCAACTGCGACGACGATTGTGCCGAGCGTCTTTGATTCACAAGTGGTACCGAACGTGACGGCGGCCGTTGCAGCGTACGCGCAAGCACAGCATTAATCATAGGAGGTTGTCTGATGGCAGCGCAAGTTGTTGAAATGCAATTAAATAATCCGCACGAGCATGCCCAGTGGCAACAATTCTTAACGTCATTAGGGATTACTAATTTTAGCCCGCAAGAGGTTGAACATATTGATGTGACCTTAGGATTGATCGAGGATGGCCAACTTGTTGGGACCGGATCGTTAGCTGGCAACGTGCTTAAATATGTGGGTGTCTGTAATAAGAATAGTCAGCCGGGGGCCCGGTTTAATCAAATCGTGAGTGCACTGGTCAATCGGCTGTTTCAAGCACAGATCTTTCATATGATGGTATTTACCAAGGCCAAGTATTCAGCGAGTTTTCAACACGTAGGCTTTAAAGAATTAGCTCATTCGGATGAAGCGGCCGTATTAGAAAACGGCGCACCGGATATGACGGATTTTGTCAAACAGTTGCCGATGATTCCCAACCAAGCACAACAGCGTGTCAGCGCGATTGTCATGAATGCGAACCCGTTTACGCGGGGACACCGCTATTTAGTGGAACAAGCCGCGGCGGTCAGTGATTTAGTTTACGTCTTCGTCGTTGCGACAGATGCGAGTCTATTCCGTACGGCCGAGCGCGTTAAGCTGGTTCAACAAGGAACAGCCGACTTGGCCAACGTTCGGGTCGTCAGCGGGCAGGACTATCTCGTGAGTGCAGCGACCTTTCCAGCCTACTTCTTGGATTCAGCGGCGAGCGCAATTGAGGCGCAGACGACGTTGGACGCCCGGATCTTTAAGCAGCAACTTGCACCAGCACTGCACATTACGACCCGGTTCGTTGGTAGTGAACCGACGTCGCGGACGACTGCGATTTATAACCGAGTTTTGCAGCGTGAATTACCACCGGCAGTTGCTGTACGAGTGATATCGCGAACGACGGTGGCTAATCAACCAATTTCGGCGCGGACTGTTCGGCAACGGATTCAAAGCGGCAACTTAACTGAGTTAAACCAACTGGTACCGGCAACAACGGCCCAGTTTATAAAAAATAACCTAACAACATTACAAGCGCGAATTCAGAAAGGAATGAAAATTGATGGAAATTAAGACAACGGCAGTCGCCGGAACCTTGGAATCATCTGATATTCAAATTATGTTAATGGCGGGAGACAACGGCATTCAAATCGACCTTGAATCAGATGTTATCAAACAGTTCGGGGCACAAATAAAGCACGTGATCACGACGACGCTTCAACAATTGAATATCGATAATGTGAAGGTGCGCGCTGTCGATAAAGGGGCGTTGGACTGCGTCATTAAGGCGCGGACTATTACGGCAGCACAACGGGCGTTAGAAACCACGACACCAGCATGGGAGGTATTATAATGGCTGAAAATGAAGAACGCTTACGGCGGACAATGATGTTTGTACCTGGTAATAATCCAGCCATGGTGAAGGATGCCGGGATTTACGGTGCGGACTCGATCATGTTTGACTTGGAAGATGCCGTCTCAATGGCTGAAAAGGACGCGGCCCGGGTGCTGGTTTACGAAGCGTTAAAAACGCAGGACTATGGCAAGGCTGAATTGGTCGTCCGGATCAATGGCTTAGACACCAAGTATTACGCTGATGATGTCAAAGCGATGGTCAAGGCTGGTATTGACGTTATCCGTTTACCAAAAGTCGAATCGGCTGCCATGATTCAAACGTTGGAAAAGGATGTCGCGGCAGCTGAAGCTGAATTTGATATTCCAGTCGGTACGACTCATTTGATGGCCGCAATTGAAAGCGCTAAGGGCGTGCTTAATGCCCCGGCAATCGCGGCAGCCTCGGATCGAATGATTGGGATTGCCTTGTCAGCAGAAGATTATACGACGGACATGAAGACCCACCGTTATCCTGATGGCGCGGAACTGGAATTTGCCCGTAACATGGTGCTTCATGCTGCTCGTGCCGCTGGAATCGCCGCGTTCGATACGGTCTTTACAAACATGGCCGATCCCGATGGCTTCTACCGTGAGACGCGGCATATTCATCAATTAGGATTTGACGGTAAATCATTGGTCAACCCTCGACAGATTGCAATGGTCAATTCAGTCTATGAACCAACCAAGGATGAAGTTATTAAGGCCCAAAAAGTCATCGCCGCGATTGAGGAAGCCCGGATCAAGGGTTCTGGTGTTATTTCCATGAATGGCCAAATGGTAGACCGGCCCGTTGTTTTGCGGGCTCAACGTGTGATGAGCTTAGCCAAAGTTTCCAACTTACTCGACGAGGAGGGCAATTACATTGAAAAATAGTGTAGACCGCGAATTACCAGCAGAATTAATGACGAAGTTAAATTACCAAGGTTTTGAGTCAACCGAAATCGGACATCCTGAAATTCAACGGGTGGCCCCCAAAGTTCACGTTTCAACAGGGGACAACAAAGTCGTTGATTCCGTTGCTGACGTGGTAAAAGCCACTGTCAAAGATGGTATGACGATTTCATTTCACCACCATTTTCGTAATGGGGATTTCGTCTTCAATCAAGTGATGCGGGCCATTATTGATGCCGGTATTAAAGATTTGACCTTGGCGCCATCCTCCTTAACGGGCGTGATGAACGATATGGTGATCGAAGCAATTAAGGCCGGAACGATTACGAATATTACTAGCTCGGGGATGCGGGGCTCTCTTGGGGACTTCGTTTCACACGGTGGTTTAAAGAACCCCGTAATCTTCCGTTCTCATGGTAATCGGGCCCGGGCCATTGAACATGGTGATATTAAAATTGATGTCGCCTTTCTAGGTGTGCCGAATGCTGACCGACTAGGAAATGCGAACGGGATGGCTGGTAAAGCAGTCTTTGGTTCCTTAGGTTACGCCCTGATGGATGCGCAATACGCCAACCAAGTTGTCTTATTGACCGATAATATTGTGGCTTATCCAAATACACCGGCCTCAATTAAACAGACACAAGTCGATTACGTCGTGCAAGTCGACCAAGTTGGTGACCCTGACAAGATTGGTTCAGGTGCGACGCGCTTCACCAAGGACCCAAAGGAATTGAAGATTGCCCAGACCGTTAATGATGTGATCGTGAACTCACCATACTTTAAAAACGGCTTCTCATTCCAAACTGGTTCCGGCGGTGCTGCGTTAGCTGTCACTCGGTACTTGCGGCAAGCAATGCTCGATAATCAAATCAAAGCATCGTTTGCACTTGGTGGTATTACGAAACCAACCACTGATTTGCTCGAAGAAGGGTTAGTTGATAAAGTCATGGATGTTCAAGACTTTGACAAAGGGGCGGCAGCATCGATGCACGCCAATCCTAATCAACAAGAAATTGACGCATCATGGTACGCTGACCCTGATAATAAAGGAGCGATGGTTGATCAATTGGATGTTGCCATTCTGAGTGCGTTGGAAATTGATACGCACTTCAATGTCAACGTCATGTCCGGTTCGGATGGCGTGATTCGTGGCGCCATTGGTGGACATCAAGACGCGGCTACGGCCAAACTGACCATTATCTCTGCACCACTTGTCCGTGGTCGGTTAGCGACGATTGTGCCAGAAGTAACAACCGTTGTAACGCCGGGGGACTCCATTGACGTTGTTGTGACGGAATACGGGATTGCAATCAACCCGCGGCGTCAAGACCTAGTTAAAGCACTCAGTCATGTCCCAGGTGTGCCGGTCTATACGATTGAAGAATTACAACAATTAGCCGAAAAGAAAGTCGGCCAACCCCAACCACTTGAATTTACAGATCGCACCGTTGCCTTGATTGAATATCGCGATGGCACGATTATTGATACGATTAAAGCGGTGAAGGACTAAAGTATACTGATGACAAAAATGACCCGGTTTATTACTAACTGGGTCATTTTTATTTATGGTGAATTGAAATGAGTTAAGCAGGGCAGTTCTATTGCAAGTGTGACAAAATTTTGGTTTTATAATGAAAGTGAGTCTTAATTAGCGATGCTATTTGTCAGCCGGTGTGTGTCCTATTCCGACTTCCGGGGCTGGGTGACAATTGCTGGAACGCAGCCGACGTCGATTTGAGCTAACGCATAACCCGCGTTATCTCAAATACGAGTCTTATTCTAAGCCGGAAGCAGACCACTTCCAGCTAAGAATAATTTGGCTACTGAGCATTGTCACCCAGCCCCTCCAGTCTCAGGCACAAGCTTCAGTGGCACCAAACATGTTTCGGAAATTCACTCGAATGGCAGATGAACGACTACCGAACTTAGTGCAATTTATCGCTGACTATTTTGATACTGGGACTTTAAACGGGATGTTAGGGTTACATTAACCACTTTGTTGAGACGTTCGATTATTATTATGGTGATTCCGAAATAGTGAGCTATCACAATGTCGTTTTCTGCCTGACAGTTGATTGACAAAATAACCGTTTATAAAAAGTAGTGACGAATTCACCAAAAGTTGGGTACCTCACCGTCAGCCATTCGAATACCATTTCGACTGGAAGTCGGTGTAGGACGAACTGGCTAAGCATATTTACCCTAATTCGAATTTTTTCCAGCGGGTTTAAGCTGGTTTGATCTCGTTTAATCATGACTCGATATTTTGTGATTGGGAAAATTTAAGCCGATGAAGTAAGCAAAAAATGACGATTACGAGTAAAATTGGTCAACAGAAATAAATCGGAACATGTGAATAAATAAACATCTTTATCAAACACGCAGTTACCGCAAACTTTCAGCGCCAAACGACTGTTATATCAACCTCATAACTAATACTTATAGCTAAAACTGAGTTTGACTATAGCTATATGGGGGCGCTAAACTAGGTTTATAAACTAAATGTTATTTTTTTCACACACTTAGTAAGCGCTTACCAACACATTAATTGGAGGTTATCAACATGACAGAATATCGAGTTGAATCAGATACTTTAGGCGAAGTTAAAATTCCTGCGAACGCCTTATGGGGTGCTCAGACAGAACGGAGTCGCCATAACTTTCCGACTGGTACGAAGATGCCGTTGGAAATGATTCGGGCATTACTTCAAATTAAGCGGGCCGCAGCGATTGCGAATAAAGAAGTTGAAGCAATGACTGCTGAAAAAGCTGATTTAATCGTGGCTGCCATTGATAAGTTATTAGCGCTCGACGATGAAGATTTGCGTAAGGACTTTCCGCTGGTTGTTTACCAAACTGGTTCGGGGACGCAAACGAATATGAACGTTAATGAAGTGGTCGCACACATGGCTGGTAAGATCAATCCTGATATTGAAATCTTGCCGAACGACGATGTTAACCATGGTCAAAGCTCTAACGATATCTTCCCAACGGCGATGAACATTACGGCCGCAGTTGCCGTGGATAAGCTGATTGCCGCAGCGGAACACTTATTAGCGGAATTGAAGATCAAACAAAAGAAGTACTGGCGGGTAGTAAAGATCGGCCGGACCCATCTTCAAGATGCAACGCCATTAACTTTTGGCCAAGAAGTGAGTGGTTGGGCCAGTGCGATTGAACATGATATTGCCTACTTAAAACAGTTGAATTCAACGTTAGGCGAGCTTGCAATGGGTGGGACCGCCGTTGGGACTGGTCTAAACGCTGCCCCTCATTTTGCTGAAAATATTGCTGCGGCGATGAGCAAATTGTATGGGATTGAATTTACGGCTGATTCCAATAAGTTCTATGGTTTGGCCCATCATTCTGGCTTAAACGTGGTTCACGGGGCCATCAAGACCCTAGCAGCCGATTTGATGAAGATTGCCAATGATGTGCGGTTCTTGGCAAGCGGTCCACGGGCCGGTTATGACGAATTAAACATTCCGGCTAACGAACCCGGCTCATCAATCATGCCTGGGAAAGTTAACCCAACCCAAGCTGAAGCCATCACTATGGCAGCGGTACGAGTTATGGGGAATGACGTGGTCGTCGATTTAGCTTCTAGCCAAGGTAATTTTGAAATGAACGTTTACAAGACCGTTTTGATTGATGCCTTCCTTGAATCTGCTGAATTGTTAGCTGGAACGATTACCGGCTTCACTGACCGAATGATTGCTGGTTTGACGGTCAATCAAGACCGGATGGCAGAGTTAGTCGACAGTTCCTTGATGACGGTTACGGCATTGTCACCACATATTGGCTATCATGATAGTGCGATGATTGCTCAAGCAGCTGAAAAAGCGGGGACGACATTGCGTGAAGCAGCCATCAAGTCTGGCAAAGTAACCGCGGAACAATTCGATGAATGGATGGTTCCACTGGATATGACGAATATTGATGATTAAGCTAAAATAAGTATTGATCGGCGTTGAACCGTTAACGTGGATCAAGGTGGCACGGGTCATTGTTCCTAGACTTGGAATGGTGGCCCGTGTCCAGTTAACGACAATAATAAATGAGATTTTGGTTCCATCCTGGGGAATACCCCGGACGAATTGAGAGGAGAAGTGGCAATCAATGGCTGAAAAGTTTACATTTACACCAACCGCCTTAGCGGATCTAAAACCGAACTATGACGTAGTGATTATTGGATCGGGGGGCGCGGGTTTGACTGCGGCAATCCAGGCACATGAATTGGGCCTGAACCCGGTTATTTTAGAAAAAATGTCGAAAATCGGTGGTAACACCACCCGGGCTTCATCCGGTATGAATGCGGCGGAGACGAACGTCCAATTGCATCGCCATATTGTTGATAGTTTTGGCGATTTCTACGGCGAAACCCTTAAAGGTGGTGGCGGTATGAATAACCAAGCACTGTTGAAATTCTTCACGGAACACAGTGCGCTCGCAATTGACTGGTTAGCAGACCACGGCATTAAGTTGGATGATTTGACGATTACTGGTGGGATGAGTGTGATGCGGACCCATCGGCCAAGTTCCATGGCTCCCATTGGTGGTTTCTTAGTCACTGAGTTGTTGAAACAAGTGGCGGCTGACCAGTTACCACTCTTCACAGATGTCAAAGTCGATGAACTAGTCGTCGAAGCCGGCAAAATTAGTGGCGTCAAGGCAACAACCCCAGATGGAGCTGTCACGATTACGGCTGGAGCCGTCTTGTTAGCAACCGGTGGCTTCGGTGCGAATAAGACCTTGTTAGGCCAGTATCGTGATGATCTTAAAAACTATCAGACGACCAATCAGCCGGGCGCGACTGGAGATGGGATTCTGTTGGCACAAGCTATTGGGGCTAAGTTGGTTGATATGGACCAAGTCCAAGTTCATCCGACGGTCCAACAAGATACAGATCATGCTTATTTAATCGGTGAAGCGGTTCGGGGCGAAGGTGCGATTTTGGTCGATAACCAGGGGGCTCGTTTCGTCAATGAACTCGACACGCGTAAGAACGTGACGGCCGCTATCGACCAACTGGGTGGTACTGGTGCCTACTTGATCTTTGACCGCGGTATTCGTGACCGGGTCAAAGCGGTTGAATTCTATGATCACATTGGCCTGGTAAAGACTGGGACTGACTTGGAAACACTGGCGACTGCGACAGGCTTAGACGCTGCGACGCTTAAACAGACGGTGGCTGACTGGAATCAGGCAGTCGCTAACCATAATGATGCGGCCTTTAACCGGACGACTGGGATGGATCGCGATATTGCGGCGGGACCGTTCTACTCAATTCACATTGCGCCAGCTGTTCACTACACGATGGGTGGGATTGCCATTAATCCAGCAACCCAAGTGTTGAATCAGGACGAACGACCGATTGCCGGCCTGTTTGCAGCCGGTGAAGTGGTCGGCGGTCTCCACGGCAATAACCGGATTGGTGGTAACTCAATCGCTGAAACGGTGATCTTTGGCCGTCAAGCCGGACAACAAATGTTCAAATATTTACAATAAGTTATTTTGACTAACCCAAATCAATAGTCCATGCGCTTGAGTAATCGGTGCGTGGGCTATTTTTGATTTGGGCTGTAGTTAGAGACCAAAGAAATTAGTTTAAAAATCGACTAATTTCGGTTAAGCTGGAAATATAACAAACATATAGGAAGAAAGTGACAAGCATGGCGACGATTTTTACAACCGGTGAACCGCAAACAATCACGGCAATGCTAGCAGCCCGTGATCAACGGGTCACGTATCAGCAACAGTTGACAGCGACTAACCCCCGGGCCACGATTGCGGCGATCAAGTTGAATATTCCGGGACCGATTAAGAATAACGCTGCACTACGACGGTTGTTTTTGGCCGGTGTCCAGCGGTTTGAAGCTGAGTTGTCGACATACACGGTGGCAGCTGATTGGAATCATCCGGCGGGTAATGAGCGGTTCTTGATTCTGACGACTGACTTTGCGACTAGCAAACGGCTGGCGGTCGCGTTTGAAGAACACGATCCGTTAGGTCGCTTATATGATATTGATATCTTACAAGCGGGTTCACAGCGCGCGCTGTCGCGGACGGATTTGGGACTGCCGAAGCGTCGTTGCTTATTATGTCACCGCGAAGCCAAGGATTGCGCGCGTTCACGGCGGCATTCAGTGGCTGAGCTACAGCAAAAGATTGCGGCGATGTACATGAAGGAATTTGGTGAGCGCGGATGAATACACGTGATTTAGATTATTTTCGGGCGTTAGTTGATTGCCAAAATTATACGATGGTCGCCAAGCAGTTTGCGGTCTCACAACCGGCAGTGACTCAAGCAATTCATCGGTTGGAAAAAGAGTTTGCAGTCAAATTGGTGATTCAAGACCGTCGCCATCAACAGACAAATATTACCCGGGCCGGTCAGCTGCTTTACAAGAATGCACGCCAGATCCAGGCCAGTTTGCAACTTGCTCATCGCGAAATTCAGAGTACGTTACAGACTGATATTCGTTTTGGCTTACCACCAATTATTGGCACTTTATATTTCCCTCAAATTGCGGAAAAGTTACTTCAGAACGGGTTACTGCAACAGTTAAAAATAACGGAAACGGGCTCAGATGAGCTATTGCGTAAGTTAGTGCATGGTGAGATCAACATCGCGTTATTAGGGTCCTACTTACCATTTGATTTGCCGACAGTTCGTGCGGTTCACTTAGGGGCACGGCCATTCAGTATTATCGTGAGTCCTCAAAATAGTTTGGCGAAACAAGCCGCCGTTAGTTTTAAGGATCTCGGTCAGGCACAGTTCATTGGATTAGATGGCAAATACGTGCACCCACAAGCCTTCCGAGCCTATTGTGACTTTGCCGGGGTACATCCAGAAGTTATCTACCGGACCCCCGATATCTCATGGGTCAAAGCCTTAGTTAAAGCCAACTTGGGCATTAGCTTACTGGTTCGTGATGTGGTTAAAGCGGATGATGGCGTCGTATGTTTGGAAATCAAAGATCAATTGCCGGTCAGCTTCAATATCTCGGTGGTCACACGGGCTGGGTACTTACCAACCACTGATGAACAACGGTTTATTGATCAATTACTTAAAATGAAGATTTAAACGTCGCGACTGAGCCATCTGTCTAAGTGAACAGCACGATTCCTTGAGTGGTTCAACTTTTACTTTGAGATTGACGTGTCTTCACGATTGTTTCATTTGGATATATCGCAATTTGTCTTGATTACGAAAACTGCACCACCCTCACAGACTATTCTGTAAGGGTGGTGCAGTTTTGCTTAATCGGTCTGATCAGTGTCAACCGCTAATGTTTCGTGCAAAATGGTCAGTAGCTGTTGCTGCACGGGGGTCAGAATATGGGTTGTTCGGTAGACGATGCTTGTGATGAATTCAGGGGGTTCAATGTCCATCAAGTCCAGTCGTACGACGTCAGTACGGTAGTGATCGACGATTTTGGTAAAGAAACCGATGCCGACATTTTCACCAATCAATTTCATTAAAACGTGGGTATCGTTGGAACGAAAGACGATGTTGGGGCGAAAGTGATTCCGGCGCGTGAGTTTGTTGAAGGCCGTATTATGGATGAAATTACTATTAAAGAAAACAAATTTTTCACGTCGTAGTTCGTTAAAGTAGACCCGTTTACGTTGTGCTAACGGATGTTGTTTGGACACGTAGATACAGAAGGGCTGACGGTCAAATTCTTCGGCAATCAACGTTTGGTAAGCGAGCGGCTCCACCGAACCAAGTAGGGTCATGTCAACGCGACCGTCCCGCACCGCGTTACGTAGCCAGATCGAGCCCCCCTCAATGGTTTCGAGACCGGCTAATAGCCCTTCCGCGGCCAACCGGGCACCGATTTTTGGAAAATAATGGTTTTCAATAATTGGCGGTAATCCTAAAATCAGTCGATTTTGGGATAGATTGTCGATTTCTTGGTGGGCGAGGCGTAACTCATGTAAAACGATTTTAGCGTGTTCAGCGAGTTGCGCCCCACTAGCAGTGACGTGCAACGTATTTTTAACACGGTCACGAATCACGAGTGGTGCCCCGAATTCAGACTCCAGGCGTTTGATTGCGGTGGTCACAGTTGGTTGGCTCACACCGAATGTTTTCGCAACTTTTGAAAAATTTTTTTGAGAAATTAATTCATCGAAATAAGCTAAGTCTTTTGTGTTCATTTTTATTCCTTTCTAAATCAGCTTTTGTAGCGACCTTATTTAATATATTTATATCATATCATAGTTTTGACTATAACATTTTACTGGCGTTACAGTATTACTTGTAAATTGATAGGACGTTTTTCCTAGCAATGAAAATTGATGAAAATGTAAATTAATTAGGAGGCCGCAGTAATAACAAAAACTGCAAGTGAAATTTTAAATAACCCATTCTTAAATAAAGGCACTGCCTTTACCAAAGAGGAACGTCAAGCACTTGGCTTGACGGGGACGTTACCAAGCAAGGTTCAAACAATTGATGAACAGGCGACGCAAGCTTATGCCCAATTCAAGAGCAAGCCTAGTCGTTTGGAACAACGGATTTTCTTAATGAATCTCTTTAACGAAAACCGGACACTATTCTTCCATTTGATGGATGAACGCGTGGTTGAATTTATGCCAATCGTTTATGATCCCGTCGTTGCCGATTCCATTGAACAATATAATGAATTGTTCTTGGACCCACAAAATGCGGCCTTTGTTTCCGTAGATGCACCTGAAGATATTGAAGCAACTTTGAAGAATGCAGCGGACGGCCGTGATATTCGGTTAGTCGTTGTTACGGATGCTGAAGGTATTCTTGGTATGGGTGACTGGGGTGTTAACGGTGTTGATATTGCCATTGGTAAATTAATGGTTTACACCGCCGCTGCCGGCATTGACCCATCACAAGTACTGCCAGTTAGCATCGATGCTGGAACAAACAACCAGAAATTATTAGATGATCCATTGTATCTTGGTAACCGGCACAAGCGTGTTTCCGGCGAACAATACTATGATGTGATCGACAAGTTCGTTGCTGCTGAACAACAATTATTCCCAGATTCATTGTTACACTTTGAAGATTTCGGTCGCGACAATGCTCAAGTAATCTTGGACAAGTACAAGGATCAAATCGCAACCTTTAACGATGATATCCAAGGAACCGGGATGGTTGTTTTAGCTGGTATCTTAGGCGCATTGAACATTTCAAAGGAAAGCATCAAGGACCAAAAAATCTTATCATTTGGTGCCGGAACGGCCGGTATGGGAATTGCCAACCAAATCTTGGATGAATTGATGCAAGCTGGTTTAACAGAAGAAGAAGCTAAACAACACTTCTACGCTGTTGATAAGCAAGGTTTACTATTTGACGACACGGAAGGTTTAACCCCAGCCCAAAAAGCCTTCACGCGCAAACGGAGTGAATTTAGCAACGCCGACGAATTAACCAACTTGGAAGCCGTTGTTAAAGCCGTTCACCCAACCGTTATGATTGGGACATCGACTCAGCCTGGTACCTTTACTGAAAGCATCATTAAGGAAATGGCGGCGCACACGGAACGGCCAATCATCTTCCCACTTTCTAACCCAACCAAGTTAGCGGAAGCTAAAGCGGAAGACTTAATCAAATGGACTGACGGCCGGGCCTTAGTTGCGACTGGGATTCCAGCTGATGATGTTGAATACAAAGGTGTCACTTACCAAATCGGTCAAGGAAACAACGCCTTGATGTACCCTGGTTTAGGATTTGGTTTGATTGCTTCAACAGCCAAGGTGCTGAACGCTGAAACCTTGTCAGCAGCCTGCCACGCATTAGGTGGAATCGTTGATACGTCGAAGCCGGGTGCCGCAGTACTGCCACCAGTTGCGAAAATTACTGAATTTTCACAAAAATTAGCTGAAGTCGTGGCACAAAGTGTTATCGATCAGAAGCTCAACAAAGAACCAATTGCAGATGCTAAACAAGCGGTTGCTGATATGAAGTGGGTCCCAGAATACCGGGCCATCAGCAAATAGTGTCGGTAAAATAAGAGAATTGTAAGAGGGTATAAGAGCACATGGGAGTTTTATGGAATTCAATTCAAAGCGTCTTAGTTGTCGTTTTGATCATGATATTAGGTTTCGTCCTACGACGAGCAGGTTGGTTTGATGATAAGTTTGCTGGAACAATTTCCAAATTTATCAAAAATATCGCTTTGCCAGCATCGATTTTCGTATCTGTGCTGAGCCGACTAACTCGTGGGCAATTAGGATCATTTGCAGGTTACTTGGCATATGCATTTCTAGCCGTGATTATTGGCTACTTGATTGCCTTTGCGCTAGTTAAAATTATGCGGGTCCGTCCAGGTCGTAAGGGGATTTTCATCAATGCGATCGTCAACGCCAACACGATTTTCATTGGGTTACCTTTGAACATTGCGTTGTTCGGTGACAAGAGTATGACGTATTTCCTTGTTTACTATATTGTTAATACCGTTTCGACATGGGCATTTGGGGTCTTCTTGATTTCAAACGACGACCCGACGAAATCCAAGGAAAAGACGCATAACAAGATTGATTGGAAGAAAGTCATTCCAATGCCATTGGTTGGTTTCTTAGTTGCATTAATTTTCTTACTGCTAAATATTCCAATCATGAAGGTATCATTCGTTAGTTCAACGTTGACTTACGTTGGGAACTTGGTAACGCCACTTTCCTTGATCTACATCGGGATCGTGTTGGCCGACGCTGGTCTGAAGAGTATTCGTTTCGACCGTGATACGATCGTTGCGTTGATTGGTCGCTTCATCTTGTCACCAGTCATCATGATTCTTGTCTTGATGGTTGCTGGTAACCTCGGTGCTAGCTTCCCAACCTTAGCATCGCAAACATTGATCGTTCAATCAGCAACGCCAATGCTAGCCGTGCTACCAATCTTGGCTAACGAAGCACATGGTGACGTGGAATACGCCACTAACATCGTGACAACGAGTACCGTGTTGTTCATCGTGGTTGTGCCAGTCTTGATGACCTTGATCCAATATATTTAAAGTTTATTTAGAAGCATTCCGGTTGAGAGAGACGGAATGCTTCTTTTTTGATCAAAACTGCTTGAGTTGAACCCGATTAAAATATGTTAAAGGTCAAAATTAAGGTCGATCAGTCGAATTCTTTCAGCTGACCGACCTTAATTTTTTGCGAAAGGAGTGCTTGGAGATACAAGCTTGTGGCGATTGCATTTAAACAGATGAATATGATAGAAACAAATTTAAGTCGGGACGTATGACTGTGGGACTGGTCAGCTCGGTTTTCAGCGGCGATTAACAAAAGTTGGTTAAGTCGTAACCCATAATAATGCGGTTAAATTAAAATTAGTGAATCTTATGGATTATTAATAAATTTGTTTAAAATAACCAATGCTGTAAAGTGCTGCCTTGAAAGGATTCAATTAGGAATTGATTGAAATTGTTAGATTTACTTGACTAATTGCACAAAAATTAATAGAATTAACAACGTTGCATTATTAAGATTTTGATTAGGAGGCGTACCGGATGAAAGCATCACAACGATTGCTGGTTAAAAAATCAGTCAATCCAGCTAATTTTAATAAGGGTGGCCTCGAAAAGACGTTGAGCGCATTTAGTTTAACCATGATGGGTGTTGGCGCAATCGTGGGTTCTGGGATTTTTATCACTCCCGGAATTATCGCCGCTAAGTATGCCGGTCCGGCTGCCATGCTCTCATTTGTGATTGCTGCGGTAGTGTGTTCGCTGGCCGCATTATGTTACGCTGAATTTTCTTCAACCATTCCCTTGGCGGGGAGTGCCTATACTTACGTTTATACCGTTTTTGGGGAATTCTTAGCGTGGATTCTTGGTTGGTCTCTGATCTCAGAATATTTATTCGCGGTATCTTCGGTGGCGGTAAGTTGGTCATCGTACTTTCAGAATTTAATGAGCGGCTTTGGCCTAAAACTACCAACATTTCTGACCGCCGCAGCTGGTACTGCCGGTGTCAGTGGTGCTGGATTCAACTTAATTGCTTTTGTCGTGGTTTTGGCTGTCTCACTGTTATTGGTCGGTGGGTTACAAGAGTCAACACGGGTCAATTCAATTATGGTAATCGTTAAGATTCTAGTGATTGTTCTTTTCATTGGCGTGGCAATTTTCTTTGTGAAACCTGCCAATTATCATCCGTTCATGCCCCATGGTGTTAGCGGACTGGTCAAAGGCGCGTCGTTAGCATTCTACGCGTATATTGGGTTTGATGCGGTGTCGACTGCTTCAGAAGAAGTGAAAAATCCTAAGCGTAATATGCCAATCGGAATTGTCGGTTCGTTAGTCGTAGCATCGATTTTATACGTGGCAATGGCCGCCGTTCTGGTCGGGGTCGTGCATTACAGTAAGCTTAACGTGGGTGATCCCGTGGCGTATGCCTTAGCCGTCATTCATCAAAACTGGGCGGCGGGGATTGTGTCACTGGGTGCCGTTGTCGGTATGACGACCGTTTTGATTGTCATGTTATATGGTGGGACCCGGTTACTGTTTGCGATTAGCCGGGATGGGTTGTTACCGAAAGTCTTTCGGACGGTCAGTCCCCATACCAAAGTGCCAGTTAAGAGTACTTGGATTTTTGGCATTATTGCCAGTGTATTTGCGGCTGTGATTCCATTAGATAAAATTGCGGAGTTAGTCAATATTGGAACGCTATTTGCATTCGCTATGGTGTCTATCGGTGTTGTCTTCCTGCGTCGACACGAAACGTTACAACAAATCAATAGTTCATTTAAAGTACCATTTTATCCAGTGTTACCAGTTGTCTCGTTCCTCGCATGTGTCTACCTGATGCTTAATTTGCAGGCATTTACGTGGCATATGTTTGGTATTTGGCTGGTTATTGGCATCGTGATTTACTTTGCCTATAGTTATCGGCACTCCCGTATTCGAGCAGGGTTACGTGCCAAAGAATCAAAATCGTAATTAATAGTGGGTGCTTACCGGGGCGGGTAAGCACCCATTCTTTTCGCGGCTACTAAGCTTTGGGATATGCTATAATTAAGCGCATAATTCATAAGGTAAAGAGAGTTGAGGTGGCTGATGATGCAGAGACGTTCAAACGCCTATCATATCAGTGTATTAGCGGTACTAATGGCAATCGTGATCATTCAGAATATTGTTCCGTTTTTTGGGTACATTCCATTACCAGGATTGAGTATTACGACAATTCACGTGACGGTTATCCTGGCCGCAGTGGTCTTGGGACCGCGTGATGGGGCAATTATTGGGGGCGCATGGGGAATTATTGCGTGGATACGGGCGTTCGTCGCACCGACGAGTCCCTTAGCACCAATCGTATTTACCAATCCATTGATTTCGGTGATACCCCGGATTCTCGTCGGTTTGATAGCCGGTTGGGTCTTTATTTGGTTTCAGAAGCGGCATCAAAAAGTGTTGGGGATGACGCTGGCGGGCGTGGCCGGGGCATTAACGAACACGATTCTAGTCTTAGGCTTGATTGGGCTACTCTATAGTCATCAAGCAGCCGGTTTTTATCAAGTTAATTTGAGCAAACTAATGCCGTACTTGTTAACGATCGTGGCCTCGAATGGGATTCCGGAAGCGATTTTAGCTGGAATTCTCACACCACTGATCGGGACACCATTACTACGTTTTAAAAAATAAGTCGCTAAAGTGACAGCTAGCTTGAATCAATTCAAATTTAAAACAGCCACCCTTGAAATCTCCTGAATTTCAAGGGTGGCTGTTTTAAATCGCTATTTAACGGCTTGAACTTGTTTCTGACTAATAATTACTTTGTTGTGATACTTATCAACGATGGCTGGATCAGGACTTGTAAAGGTGATTAAATACGAATTAGTGTAACTTTTCGCAATGGTCCCGGTATAAGTCTGGCCTTCCAAAATGAACGTCACTTGTGTTCCAATATCCATGATGATGCCTCTTTTCGCACGATAGTTTTATTAAGGATAACACACCAGTGGACGTAACAGGTAAAAGTTCACTAATTAAAACGTCGCCGAACTTGGGCCCAAATCCCCGTTGCTAGGGCTAAGAGACTGGTACCCAGCGTTGCGAGCCATGACTGAGTTGTTTCGTCGGTCTGCGGGAGCTCAGTTGTGGCTTTGGATGATGGTGAGGAGACGGCAACTAAGTCGGCACTGTCAGTATTAGTTGTTGTGGCAGATACCGTGGCTGGCGTCGTCACACTTGTTTCCTGGTCACTATAATCTTGAAGCAGACTAGCCGTGACGGCCGAACCGCTGTCATCGTGATTAACTAACCAGTCAGTGTTAGTCATGGCGGTTGAACTGACCATAATTGAATCACTGACTTGGCCCTTAATCACGCTGCTCTGATCGATAGTGCTTGTCTGGTTCACAGTGGTCGTCGCACGTGTTGCGTCAACCGCCGTGTCGGAATCACTATCCACTGCGTTATCCGTGTCGTTCAAGTCAACGTAACTAGTCGTTGAATCATCATTAGGTTTCGCATGATTGGTCGTGTCTGGTGTTGTATCACTAGTTATGTTGGTAGTGTCAGTGGTCGTGTTATCCACGATAGTTTGATGGTCGCTGATGGCCTCATCAGCCGTCGTTTCATCGGTAACATTGTCCTGTGCTGTGGAATCGGTCGTTGTACCGTTGTCAGCCGCTCCCTGATTACGATTATCCGTTACTTGATCAACATCAACTGCTTCATCTTCAGCATCCGCTAATTCCAATGATTGAGTATATGGAATGAAGGCGTCGTCTTGCGTGTGGATCAAGAGTAACGGGATAGTGATTTTGCTAGCTGCATCGGTTGCTGATAAGTCATCGACACTGAAACCTTGTTCCTTGATCAAACGAGCGTTCATCGCGGCCACGATTTTATCATAGGATAAGAAGGGCAGGCTCGTGATGGCTGGCAGACCAACGGATTGAAGTGCGTTTGAAACGGCGGTGATGGCTTTGTTGTATAGCGAACTACCTAGTTCTGGTAAGGTCGCGTACCCGGCGTCCGACACAACTGCTTTAACGGATTTTGAAAGTCCAGGAACTGAGGCTGCTTCTAACACGGTGTCGGCACCTAATGATTGACCATAAAAGACGACTTGACTGTCGGCACCATTGCGTTCGTCGACCATCTTAACCCAATTCAGCCAGTCATACTTGTCCTGATAACCAAACGTTAAGTTATCACCGTCACTTAGGAACTGGCCACGTTGACTCGGCATGAGGACGTTATAACCCATGTCATACCAAATCTTTGAAACGTAGCCGATCCAATCAACATGTTCCGTCCAACCTTGGCCGATGATGACGGTCTTGGTGGAATCACCATTTTGAATATAGTAAGCACGGACAGACTGCGTCGGGTCATTGTATTCAGGCAGGGTCCAGGTTTCTTTGGTAACGTTATCCCACCAAGTAACCGTTGTCGGGTAATATTCTTCGGCCGCAGCCCGGTCAGCAGCATAAGCGACTGGATCGAGGCCGGTCCACGTATTGGAGATGTCATAGCGGTGCTGGTTCATTTCAGTACGTAAATTAGAGAGGGCTTCTGAGCCAGTTCCCGTGAAGACGATTGGGTAGAGTACATTACCCACGATCGTGCTGGCGATATCTGTGGGGAGCTCTTTCAACTCGTCAAGAATTGTCGTCAGTTTGGCTTTGGCTGCTGCTAATTGTTCTTGGCCAGACGGGGTCGCTGCTTGATTTGCTAAGTCCTTGATCGTATTAACGACGGCCACAATATCACTGGCATCTAACGTGACCGTGGTGGTGTCCGTCTTATCAGAGGTAGTAACTTTTTTCCAGGTCACACTGTAAGGGCCACTTTGTGTAATGGTGACCGTACTCTTTTGATTGCCAGTCGTGTCGTTGGTTTCGTAGATTAAGCCATGACCGCTGTCACTTGTCGCGGCACTAGCCGCGCTGGTCGTCGCCACACTAGTTGGCGTTGCCGCAGCGGTCGAATTGGTGTTGGTACTCGTATCATCAGTTGAATCAATAGCTGAATCGGTCGTTGATTTAGTCGTGGCTGTCACCATATCCGTGACTTGAGTAGCGTCACTCGTCGCTGAGCTAGCGGCCTGTTCGTTACCACTTATGGTATTGGCTGCCGTCGAATTAGTAGCGCTGGTCGTCTGACTAGTTACTGTGCCACTCGCACTGTTAACAACCTCACTAGCTTGGTCGGTAGCTGACGCTGCACTTGTGGCTTGTTCAGTCGCGCTAGTCTCAGTAGCGTTAGTACTAGTCGTAATTTGATTGGTGTCAGTGGTAGCGCTGCTGTCGGTATTTGACGTGGTATTACTGTCTTCACCAGTAGTCATGCTACTTGTCGTGGTTGACTCGGTTACCGTTGCCCCGGCGGCTTGGCTGAGTTGACTGGCAACGCTAGCTGGGGCGTTGGCCGCAGAAGTGGTCGTGGCACTAACGGGGGTAGCCGTTGCTGCTAAGGCGTTAGTCGTCAGCATTAACGTACTACCGAGCCCCGCAATGGTAATCCCCGCGTAAACCCAATGTTTGCCATCTTTGAACATTTTATAATGATCAACGGTGGTTGATTGTTGTGAATTCCTTTTCATTATATTTACTCCTCGTAACGTTTTATTCTATTGCACGTTTTAAAATATAGCACGACAACCCAGGCTTGTTTGCGTTTTCGCGGGCTAAACTTGTTAAATGAGGTACTTTTTTAATAACGGCATCAGTTGTTTATTGTATGAACTAATTTGTTAACTGATTGAGTACGATGATTGATTTTTATGATGCGACAAGCTCAGTTATTCGCGGGAGTCACGCGTGATTTTACCAGCAGATGCCAGATTGCAAAATGTGAACTTACAAACGAATAAGCGTACTAATAGTGGCCTTGAAAATTAGCGGCTTTGACTATTTTGGGAATAAAAGTTGAGATTGATTGAAATTTCACTTATCACTTGCTATTATGAAAGGTGAATAAAGTGTTTCCGCTTTCGTAGGGAATAAATTAATAAAGGGGGGACCATTATGAATCTCGGATTAAGTATTTTATCCTTGGCGCGCTTTCAGTTCGCGATGACCACGGTGTTTCATTTCTTCTTTGTGCCATTATCAATCGGCTTAGCCTTGGTTGTTGCCATCATGGAAACGGTGTATGTTGTCAAAAAAGACATCATGTACAAGCACATGGCACAATTTTGGGGCCGCATTTTCTTACTTAGCTTTGCCGTTGGTGTCGTGACAGGGATTATACAAGAATTCCAATTTGGGATGAACTGGTCTGATTATTCACGGTTTATGGGTGACATTTTTGGGGCGCCACTAGCGATTGAAGCGTTAGTTGCCTTCTTTATGGAATCCACGTTTATTGGGTTATGGATGTTTGGTTGGGATCGGTTTAATGCCAAGCTCCACTGTGCGTTTATCTGGCTAACGTCGATTGGGACGATGATTTCCGCGATGTGGATTTTAGCAGCGAACAGTTTCATGCAAAATCCAGTTGGTTTCATGATCAATACCAAGACTGGTCGTGCACAGATGACGAGCTTTGCAGCAGTCGTCAAGAACGAACAGCTCTGGTATGAATTACCACATGTGTTGTTTGGGGCGTTTGTTACCGGCTCATTTGTGGTTGCTGGGATGGCGGCGTTTGCGTTACTCAAAAAGAAAAACGTCACGTTCTTCCGCAAATCGATCAAGGTCAGTTTAATCGTTGGCCTGGTTGCTTCCATCGGTGTGATTGGAATGGGAGATTTACAGACGCGTTACATCATTAAAGAACAACCGATGAAGTTTGCCGCAACGGAAGGCTTATATAAGGATTCCGGCTCGCCAGCTTCATGGGCAGTTATTGAAGGGATGGATACTAAGAACCATAAGGCCAACTGGTCGATTGAAATCCCGTATGTGTTGGATATTTTAAGCTATCATAAGTTGTCCGGTAATGTGAAGGGACAAAATACCCTTAACAAGGAACTTCATGCCAAGTATGACAAGAAATTTGGTAAGGACATGAACTACTACGTGCCAACAAAGACGCTTTTCTGGAGCTTCCGGGTCATGACGGTAGCTGGTGGGCTCTTCGCACTGATTGCCATTATCGGTCTATACTTCAACCGTGCAAAGTCAACGCTGATTGAGCGGCAGCGCTGGTTCCTGTGGGTACTAGGAATCTGTACGTTCTTACCATTCGCCGCAAACACGGCCGGGTGGCTGATTACTGAATTAGGTCGTTATCCATGGGTTGTTTATGGTTTACTGACGATTGCAGATGCCGTTTCACCAAATGTTAGTGTCGCTTCGTTGCTGATCTCTAACATCGTGTACTTCTGCTTGTTCAGTGGCTTAGGCATTGTCATGATCGTCTTATCACGGCGTGCCTTACACCGAGGACCTGATGATTTGTTACAAGCTAGCGATGACGCACCGTACGATCCTTATGGTAAGGAGGCGTTCAGTCATGAGTAATCTACAATTCTTATGGTTTATTCTGGTGGGCGTTCTATTTAGTGGTTTCTTCTTCCTTGAAGGTTTTGACTTCGGGGTTGGGATGACGATTAAGAGCTTAGCCCAAACACGCGCTGAGCGCGATGTTGTGATTCATACGATTGGCCCACATTGGGATGCCAATGAAGTGTGGTTGATCACTGCTGGTGGGGCGATGTTTGCGTCGTTCCCAATGTGGTATGCTTCCTTATTCTCCGGATTCTATCTTATCTTATTGTTGATTCTAGTGGCCCTCATTATGCGAGGGGTCTCATTTGAATTTAGAAGTCGGATGGAAAGTGACGCCGGCCGGAATTTCTGGGAATGGGCCGCAGCCCTAGGTAGTTTCTTTGCTGCCTTCCTATTTGGGATGATGTTTACTGCTTTGGTCAAAGGGATGCCAATCAATGCCAATGGCGATATGACTGCCCACTTCACCGATTACGTGAACTTGTTCTCAATCGTTGGTGGGGTTGCCGTAACGTTACTCTGCTATTTGCACGGGTTAAACTTTATTCGTCTGAAGACGACCGGGACGTTGCGTGAACGGGCGCTTCAGTGGGCCAAACCGTTATACTGGGTCCTGTTTGCCGGTGAAGTTGTCTTCGCAATTCTGCTGTTCTTTAACACCGATTTCTTTACCAAGAAACCAATCTCAACCACGATTTTAGTGGTCGCCTTAGTGGCTTTGACGGTCTTGGCAACTTGGGGTGTTTATGGAAATCATGAATGGCTCTCATTTATTAGCAGTGGTCTCTCACTGATCGACGTGGTCGTGCTCCTGTTCAATGGACTATTCCCACGTGTCATGGTGGCGAACAATTCTGCATACAGCATTCTGATTAAAGATGCGTCTAATTCACCATATACGTTGCATCTGATGACTGTAATCTCATTATCGGTATTACCGATTATGTTGATCTACTTTATTTGGAGTTACTGGGTCTTCTATAAACGGTTGGCATCGTAATTCAAATGCAGATGACGACAGTATCACTGGTGCGGTGGTACAATTAATTTAACAGCACCAACGGGGTCGCGACCTTGGCCAAGTGCCAGGGTGCGACCCCGTTCATTTTAAGTAGGGAGTGATCGAATGTGTTTGATCCGGCATTATTTAAACTACCAGGGATGCGCCGAGCAGCCACGATTTTAGGGTTACTGGCCATCGTCGAGGGTATTTGTATTGTCTTTCAGGCCTACTATCTATCAGTGGCGATTGTTGGACTGTGGCACTTGCATTCATTGGCGTCGATCAGTCAGCCCATGCTATGGTTCGCATTAGCTTGGGTCGGACGGCAGTTACTGGTCGTCATTAAAAATCGTGTGATGTATCCGTTAGTCGAACAGACGACGGGTGACCTGCGGCGTAAAGTGATGCAGAAGTTATACCGGCTCGGCCCAAGTTATGTGGCTAAGACTGGGACTGGTAACGTGGTGACGACAGCGCTTGAAGGCATCGATAAAGTTCAGACATACTTAATGTTGGTTGTGATTAAAGTAATCGACATGATGGTGATCCCGTGGATCATTTTAATTTACATCGCGTGGTTGCGCTGGCGTGAGGCCCTTTTTCTACTGGCAATTTTTCCATTAATTATTCTATTTATGATTATTTTGGGCTATGCCGCTCAAGCTAAAGCGGATAAGCAGTACGTGGGCTATCAACGGATGTCTAATCACTTCGTTGATACGCTGCGCGGTTTACCGACCTTGAAGCAGTTAGGACTGAGCAAACGGTACGCTGACAACGTTTATCAGGGTAGTGAAGGTTATCGCAAGCAAACGATGGCGGTCATCAAGATTGCGATGTTATCGACTTTCGCCTTGGATTTCTTCACGACCTTATCGATTGCGGTTGTCGCAGTCTTCCTTGGTTTTGGTTTGATTAACGGCACGATTACGTTGCTACCAGCGTTGGTTATTTTGGTCTTATCGCCAGACTATTTCTTGCCATTACGAACATTTGCTAATGATTATCATGCCACTTTAAATGGCAAGAATGCGTTTGCGGATGTCCAGAAGATGCTAGCTTTGCCGGTGCCAACTGAACGTCAACAGCTCGGTACTCAGCCTGTGCAATGGCAAAGTGATAGTACGTTAAGCTTACATGACGTTGATTTTAAGTATGATGATGATCAGCTGGCCTTAAAACACATTAATATTGATGTGCATGGTTACCAACGGATCGGGATTATTGGGGCATCAGGCTCCGGCAAATCAACTTTGATCAATTTGTTAGGTGGCTTTCTAACCCCGGTCGCTGATCAGGGTAAAATTCAAGTCAACGGGCAAACAGTCTCGCATTTGAGCCAGGACGCCTGGCAGCAGAGCTTTTTCTACATTCCGCAAAACCCATATCTGTTCCATGCAACGTTAGCAGAGAACATCGCTTTTTATCAGCCAGACGCTTCACGTCAAGCGATTGAACGAGCTGCTGAAAACGCCGGATTAACGGCCTGGATTGCAACGTTACCAGCGGGGTTGGATACGGCGATTGGTGAAGGCTCCCGTGGTGTCAGTGGTGGTCAGGCGCAACGGATTGCTTTGGCGCGGGCCTTTCTTGACGACTCGCGGCGAGTTCTGTTATTTGATGAACCAACTGCCCACTTGGATATTGAAACTGAAGCGGAACTGAAAACGACGATTTTACCTGTACTTGATAATCACTTAGTTTTCTTTGCGACTCACCGGTTACACTGGATTAATCAGATGGATTACGTGTTAGTGATGGATCATGGGGAAATCGTTGAACAAGGGACACCGGCGGAATTGGCCGCGCATGACGGGGCGTACGTTCGGTTACGTGATGAAATGGTAGGTGCGATCTAATGAAAGATTTTTTGGCAACTTTTAAAAATGATACTTGGGTCATGCCGTATTTGCGCAAGTATAAAAAGTTACTAGCCCTGACGCTGTTTTTGGGTCTAATGACATTTTTCTGCGGTTCAGCGCTGATGTTCAACTCGGGCTACTTGATCAGTAAAGCCGCACGACACCCGTATAATATTCTGATGATTTATGTGCCAATCGTTCTAACGAGAGCGTTTGGGATTGGTCGACCTGCCTTTCGCTATGCGGAGCGAATTACGAGTCATAACTGGGTGCTACGGATCGTGTCAGATTTTCGTAAGAAACTGTACCAATCCGTCGCCAAGCACGCCGTAGCGATTCGCCAAAATTTCCAGACTGGTGATGTCCTGAGCATTTTAGCTGACGATATTGACCATATTGAAAATTTATATTTACGGACCGTTTTTCCAACGGTGATTGCCTGGTTGATGACGCTAGTGATTGTGATTGGTCTGGGCTACTTTAGCTGGTGGTTCGGGCTATTGATGTTGTTGATGTTAGGATTGGTCGTTGTGGTAATGCCGCTATGGTCGGTCTTACTGAATGGTGCTCGTGAATCACGCAGTCGTCAGATTCAACAGGGCTTTTATACGCAGCTGACTGATTCGGTAATGGGGCTCGGTGATTGGTTGATTGCCGGACGTCAAACGGATTTCTATGAGCGGCAAACCCAGCCTATCGAAGCAATTGCGGCACTTCGTAAACAGGACCATCGCTTTCAGTGGTGGCGAGATTTTACGATTCAGATCATTTTCGGGGTGATTTGTTTAGCGCTCTTGATCTGGAGTAGTTTTTACTGGACAACGAATGCGGCTAGTTCTAATTGGATTGCGGCGTTTGTCCTCTCCGTATTCCCGTTGGTTGATGCCATGCAGTCTGTTAGTCAGGGTGTTAGTGAGTGGCCAAGTTATCAACGGTCAATCAAACGAGTCAACGCCTTAGATACCACGCCTGAAGATGAACACGATCAGACAGTCTTAACGGAGCCATTCCAAGTATTGCGTATTGCGGACCTTGACTTTAAATATGCGGAAGGTGGTCACGCGATTTTTGACGGTTTGAATCTGACTTTAAAAGCCGGTGAAAAGGTAGCCCTGCTAGGACCTTCCGGAACGGGAAAGAGTACCTTGCTCAAGCTGATTTTAGGTGATCTGACACCGGATAGTGGGACGGTTCAATTGAATGATGTGCCCATCACACGGTTACAAACTGAGCGCGCCCAGTTATTCGGCGTCTTGGATCAGCAGCCGTACTTGTTCAATACCACGATTATGAACAATGTGCGGATGGGTAACTTGCAAGCGACTGACGAACAAGTTAAAGCCGCACTAGCAGCAGTCGAGTTAGCACCCTTGATCGACACGCTCCCCGATGGTTACGAGACAGTTGTAGAAGAGGGCGGTGCGCGCTTTTCTGGTGGCGAACGACAACGGCTCGCGTTAGCTCGCATCTTATTACAAGATGCGCCCATCATCATTTTAGATGAACCGACAGTTAGTCTTGATCCGATTACCGAGGCCCATTTGCTGACCACGGTGTTCCGGGTCTTGCATGATAAGACGATTCTGTGGGTCACGCACCATTTGGCCGGGGTCAACCATGTCGATCAAGTTCGCTTCTTGGAAGATGGTCAATTCGATATGGCCGGTACGCCGAGCGAATTGTACGCGAATGCACCGCGGTTTAAACGCCTTTATGATTTGGATCAAGGGCGTGATGATGCGAACAATGATCGGTAATCCGGTTGATAGCAGTCTTCCACGTGCACCTTGGGCTTGTGAAACAGACTTTTAATTACTGCGCTGAATGGGTATTCAGCCTACGAATGTAGTGGTCATGATGACCATTACTGATTACACCGCCGATTTAGAGCGTAAAAAGGACTTAGTCGCTGAGACCAAGTCCTTTTTATATGCAATTAATCGCCAGGTTATGATTTAACCTGTTAGTAATTTTGTAATTGTGCCCGATTCTGAACGTCGACCACGTAGGCTTTCGTGCCTAAGCGGCTGAGTAAGGTCCGTACATCATTGTAATTGATTGAGACGCAACCAGCCGTTGCCCATTGATTCTTGACGTGAATAAAGAAGCCCGAGCCATTATGCTGACCGTGATTGTCCATCACAATCGCTAATTGATACTGATTGTGGGGCGCGGCCTTCGTGTAATCGATCAGATGCTCGTTCTTATTATTGGCCCAGTTTCGGTTCTGCCAAGTGTTATATTGCCGGTCATGTGGATCTTCAATCCAGTAAGATTTCCGGTTGATCTGTCGATAGGCCATACCACTAGTTCTTGCACTGGCAGCTTTACCAAATGCGAAGCTTAAGTGATAAACGCCTTTGGGTGTGGTACTGCTACCTTCGTGAGAATTGCCGATGCCAGCGGCTCCGATGCGACTTGCGGAAGTTAGTGTATTCTTCCAGCCGCGATTGGTTTTTTGCCAAAGTTTAAGAGTGGCCGTGGATGAGCCATTTTGAATGACCGTCACGATTTGCTGAGCCTTTTTGGACACACGCATTCTGGAGACGAGTGTTGCTTCGGATGGGGTGGCAGCTTTGGCTTTAACTGGCTTTAAGTAGCCACTCCAAATCCAGCCAGTGGCCCCATTCTTGCTATTGTGAACCCAGTAGTAACGAACCTTTTTGCCGTGCATGATAATATCAGTTTGCTGAGTCGTTGTCCAGACGGTGTTGCGATAGTTCTTCAAATCATGATTGGCCCTGAATGTCCAACGATTATAATTACCATTAGCCCTAAAGGTATGTGATTTGGTATCGGTCGTATAATAGGCCTTTCTAGCCGTTGCCCGCGTTGGCGTGCGATGATAGTAAGTGCTGGCATTCGCAGATACTGAACTTAGCATTGTGACCGCTGCGATCATTAGTACGCTCCCCAGCAACCAATTAACAATCTTTTTCATGAAACCCCTCCTAGTAAAAATAGCCCCGTTATTACAATTTTTATACAAATACTATAATACTATTTATTTCGGCGGAATGGATAACAATTTTTGACTAAATCGCGGCGGTGTAGGGTGAGTAGTGGTTGTAGCTGAAAAATCAGCGCGTCAGAGTAATAGGTTACTTTGACGCGCTGATTTAATTTGTGTATTAATGGTTGCGAACCAGTAATTCAGTCACTAGCCGGCGTAAAGTTTGTTGTGTTTCACCAGTTGGTAGCTGATCGATTAGGTTCAGTGCGGTTTTGGTATAGTGAGTAGCCAATTGTTGTGCCTGGGTAACGCCCCCCAAAGCAATGACCTGATCGCGAATTGTCAGTAGCTGTTCATTACTGATGTGGTCGCCGGGTTGGGGTAATTGTTCGGCCAATTGTGGTTCAGCGGTCAGGGCGTAGATAAGTGGCAGTGAATAAACGCCGTCCCGTAAGTCATTAAGCGCCGGCTTTTGAGTTAAGGCCTCATCACCGGCGTAGTCAAGGACGTCATCTAACATCTGGTAGGCTAACCCCATCCGTTCACCAATCTGTTGCGCTAGTTTAACGACGCCTGCGTCGGCACCCGCGAAGTGGGCACCTTGTTCACAACTGAGGCTGAACAGACGGGCCGTTTTGCCACGAGCAATTGCTAAGTAGTCATCGACCGTGGTCGTCGGATCGAAGTTATGTGCCATTTGATCCAGTTCGCCTTGGAGGATGGCTCGCATCGCCGCAGTATTGATTTTAACGTCGTCAGCTGTCTTGGCAGCAATCAGGACTTGATCGAAATAGCAGGTAAACAGCAGATCACCGGCGTAAATAGCATTACGTTGACCGTAGTCTTGGTGGATCGTTGTCACATGGCGGCGTTCTGGCGATTCATCAATTACATCATCGTGAATCAGTGTCGCCACGTGTAGTAGTTCCATAGCCGCTGCGCCAGCACGTAACCGGGCCGTGTTATGATCCGGTCCAAATTGACTAAACAAGTAAAAGAAGCCCGGGCGTAAAAACTTACCACCCGCAGCGAGTAAGTCGTGTACGCGGTCATTAATGGCGGCGTTATCAATTTTTACGTTAGTAGCTAGATACGGCTTCAGCGCTGCTAGCTCCTTTGCGACAAGACTTTCCGGTTGCCAAATGGTTTGCATCATAATCAAAATACCCCGCTTTATTTGAGAGATGGCTCCGGGACGTTTTGACGCCAACACTTGCAGCCAGTCACATTCTAAAATACAATCTATATTAAAGGTACAAATAACTTGTTTCGTTGTCAAACAAAAGGATGGTGTAAATCATTGAAACCAAAAGTGTTTCTTGAATTTGTTGAAATTAAATCATTAATTGCGAGCGTGTTACCGTTCGTTTTGGGGAGTATGTACGCCTATTATAATTATCATCAGTTACATCTTGGTTATTTATTGCTATTTTTCATTGCATCTTCACTTTTTCATATGGCGACTAATGCGAATGATAATTACCAAGACTTCCTACACGCGCCACGTAATGACGACAATCAAGAATTTTTGCAAGAGACTAATGTGGTCGGTGTTAACCAGATTTCCATTGGTCAGGCCCGGACGATTACGTTTGGTTTAACCGGAATCTCATTGATTATCGGACTATGGTTAGTAACACAAACGGGGTTGCCGTTGTTGTGGATGGGGCTATATTCATATGCGGTCGGTTACTTTTACGCTGGCGGTCCGAAGCCAATTTCACAAGGCCCGTTTGGCGAATTTTTCTCGGGCTTTACGATGGGCTTTATGATCTTCTGGATTGCCGTCTTTATTAATACGTATGACACGGCAGCCATTACTTGGCAGTCAACGCTGGCTGTTTTAATTGCGTCAGGTCTGGCCATTTTTGCAATTTCTAACATTATGTTAGCTAATAATATTTGTGATATGGACGAGGACATTGCGTTAGGGCGACACACGATTTTGTATTACCTTGGCAAACCGGTGATGCTTCAGGTATTTGCATGGAGTTACGTTGCTGGTTATGCTTGTCTGGTGATTGCGGTCTTGATGGGTGTGCTACCAAAGTTTAGTTTACTAACGTTGCTCAGTATTATTCCAGTTTGGAAAAATACGCGGGTCTTCTTGCACAAACAGGTCAAACGAGAAACTTTCACGATTTCAATTAAAAACGCAACGTTGATTTGTCTTTCATTTATCGTTTTCATGGGCTTAGGACTGATTTTTAACTAGTCCTTCAATAAACGAGTATGGCTTTGAGAAAGCGCCAACTAACCAAGTTGATACTAAGCAGTATTTTTCCCAGCGAGTCCAAGCTGGCTTTCTGATTTTATGGCTTGGGGTTTTTCAATGGTATTTCACGGGGGTAAAAAAAGCTTAGATATCGTGTGAAAAAACACACGGTATCTAAGCTTTTTTAATTTACATAAAGATGTTATTTATAACTAGTTTTCAAATGGATAGCGGAAGTCCCATTGTGCACGAGCGGCAGTCATGATATCCATAACGTCAGTCGTTTTAGCAAGACTCGTGTTGTGTAATTCGCCAGCAACCATTTTTTGCATGTCAGCAATTTCGTAATTCATGGCGTTAGTGCTATCGCCGGCTGTGATGGTTTCAGTATGGCCTTCGCTGTCGGTGAAAGTGGCACTGTCGGCACGTGGATAGGTATCAACGGTAAAGTAACCATTCTCATACGCGACGATACCGCGTTTAGGCATTTTAGCTCGGAACGTTAAGGCAACGGTGGCCAGTTCATCATTGGCGTTTCGTAACGTGATTGTCGAAGATTCATCGACGCCACTGCTGAATCGGTGCATGGTTGTTCCGGTAATGTATGGTTTAGCAGTCAAGAATTCTTCCACGAAGGCTAGGGCATAGACACCAATGTCCAGTAAAGCACCGCCGGCAAGGTCGGAATTAAAGAAGCGATTAGTTGGGTCTGGTTCTTTAAAACTACCAAAGCTAGCTTGGATCATTTTCAGATCACCAAGATGACGTTCTGCCGCAAAATCATGGAGCTTCTCGTATAATGGCATGTGATACAGGGTCATCGCTTCCGCTAAGATAAGGTGGTTGCTAGCAGCCACTTCCTTGGCGATTGCGAGTTGGGTACTAGACATTGTGATGGCCTTTTCACTGAGGACGTGTTTGCCAGCACGTAAGGCGGGTAAAATCGTGTCAATGTGATAATTATGGGGCGTTGCCACGTAAACGATGTCGACTTGTTCATCAGCCAGTAGCTCGTCTAAATTACCATAAGCTTTTGGAATATTGTGTTCGGCAGCAAAGGAGTTAGCTTTATCCTGCGAACGTGAGCAAACGGCGTAGATTTTTCCGTCAGGTTGATCAAAATATTTAACGAAACTGTGCGCGATGTTACCAAGGCCAACAATGGCCCAGCGATAAGTTTTCGACATTATAGGTTCCTCCTAGGATTAATCGAATGTGACCACTTACATTTTAGCAAAAAAATAAGGAATTGGCGCCCAATAATCATGTAAAATTAATACAAAAGTCGGTAAAATAGAGTGTAATATGACCGGTGCTCATTGCGATTTAGGCTTACTTAGAATTAAAACATGTTGGTTAGGGACTGTCTGAAAACTAAAAATTCAGGTATAATCTGAGGAAAAACGAATCGA
>NZ_JAKZEQ010000069.1:0-5974 GCF_022549155.1 Lactiplantibacillus sp. ME-2 | reverse complement strand
CAACGGAACTTTCACAGTATATAAAGATGGCGCTATAACAGCTAAAAACATGACACTTACTGGTGGAACATTAACCTCGCCAACAATCAATACTAGTACGATTAATAGTTCAACTATCAACGGGACAACGTTCCATGGTGGTGACATTATTAATAACTCCAATAACACCGCTAATTATTATCCAATGACTATTACGCCAGACGGAGCATATAAGTCAACGTACTTTGACAGTGCGGTTGGACTGCAATCGAGCGTTGAATCTGGGGCGATTAACTATAAATATCGTTCAATGATCGGTAATGGGCAATACTTAGCTTATGATTCAGTAATTAACGGTCAAGGTTTCGAGTCACACTCGGGTTATACGTCAACTAAAGATGCGACTTTTTCCAATACAGAGACAATCACGGGCTATGTTAACGTAACACCGTCCACAGGAATCTATTTGTATGGACCAACGCAGAAAATAAACTTTGCTGGTAATGCCGATAATATTGGCAGTAACGGAGTTACTATGGATGCTTATGGCAATATATATGCACAAGCTAACTCCGCTTATTGGAGAATTAGAGACATTAATGGCCATGAGGTGGCTAATTTTGGAATCGACACTGCCAATCAAAGGGATATTTCATTATATCGAGACACTCAAGTTGGAAACCTGTTTCTAGGAGTTGGGCATACTATCGGCATGCTTGATAGTAGCCCCTTATACTTCAAGAAGGGTGACTCAAATGGTAGAATGCTAGGGCTATATGCGGGTGCCATTCACTATGAAAACCTAATTAAATCGTCCCTATTAAGTGTTAAGCAAGATGTTAAAAAGGCTGATACAGCTTATTGGGCACAGCTAGTTAACTCAATCGACCTAGCAACATACCAGTATAAGACTGACGATAATACCAGTCATATTAGGTTGTCTTCCATTGTTGATGATGTGAATGACACTAAACAGTGGCAATTGCCAGACGTATTTGTTAGCCGTGATGAAGACGGCAAGCTATGTGGGGTGGATGACAGTGTACTTTTAAACGCCACCCTAGCCACGGTACAGGAACAACAGAAAGAAATCGACCAATTAAACGGTCACAACATGGAATTGGAAGCTAGATTAAACAAATTGGAGGCAAAATTAAATGGATAGCATCTTAATCACGAACTATAAACCGGATTACACGAACAACATTATGACGATTAGCATTCAGATTAATACGCTGGGTATTAGCTCACAGGTTAGTATTACCATGGATGAATTTAACACTGCCATTGCTGGCGGTGCTGGGGGAGCAGATAGGGTTAAATTGAAGGTGCTGAACACATTGATTGACAGTCTGACCGCTTTAAAACCAGTTACCACGACTACAAAGGAGGCTTAAATTATGAATGTTGATGCACAGGCTTTAATTAACAAGCTGACAAGTAACTATGCCCAAGCGATTGCCGTTAAAGACCAGCAATTAGCGATGGCTCAAGTTCAAATTGACCAGCTTAATGCCAAGTTGGCTGAGAAGGAGGCACCTAAAGATGGCGAAAACGCTTAGTTTTACTGATACTTCACCACAAACGGTTAAAATTGGTGATACCACCACTAGCTTTACGTTAATTTGTGGCAATGATAATGTGGCAACGGACTTAACTAATGCCACTTCAATTACCGTTAAATTGGGCAATGCTAGTGGCTATCTTAAATCGGCCACAGTTAACCCAGCTAGTTTAACGGATCCAACAACTGGTCAAGTTACCGTTAAGTTTAATGCTGACTTGATGACTAGTTTGCCAGCTGGTAGCTATGCCATTGAAGTATGGGTGGTTGATAGTACCGGGACGTCAATCTACCCTAGTGATGGGTCAACCGGCTTTACCATTACCAACAACATTCAAAGTGCTAATGGTGCCACGATTACGACCATTACTTTTGACGACTTTGTGGAAGCAATGAATAAAGCCGCAAGCACAATTGCCAAGGGTGACCCTGGCGAAGGACTTGATATTAAAGGACAAGTTACTTCAGTTTCTGCATTACCAACCACTGCAAATGAGGGTGATGGTTATTTAGTCAATGAGGAACTTTATGTTTATACTAGTGGAGCGTGGAAAGATTGCGGTCCAATTCAGGGTCCTCAAGGTATTCAAGGAAAAACTGGTACAGGCGTTTCTTCAACTACAATTCAATATCAAATTTCAAGTAGCGCAACTACTACTCCAACAGGAACTTGGTCAAACAATATTGTTGCTACAACAACTGCAAATCCCTATTTGTGGATGAAAGCAACTTTGAATTATACTGACAACACAACAAAAGACTTTTACCTTGTTTCACAAAAGGGTGACAAAGGTGACCCAGGCGACACTGGTACTGTTGATAATGCTGGCTTGACCGCAGCACCAGCTTTTGTTGAGCTTAAAACGCAAGTTGATAATAGTGCTGTGGGGACTAACCTGATTCCTAATTCTAATTTTTCATCTGGACTAAATCATTGGATAGTTAATACAGGAACTAAATCAGATTGCAAAGCAGCAGTAACAACTGATTCTGACGGAGACACTTGTATTCATATCACTGGAACTGGCAATGTGTGTGGTTTATATTGTAGACCAGTAGTTTTTAACCAAAATCAAGTAACGACTGGTTCAGTATTGGTAAAAGGAACTGGTAAACTTGTTCTTGTTGGGCTTGACGGTAGACCAGCCTCTAGTTTTGGCACAATTTCAACTAAATCTTATTCTAAGGTTGGTTCAACAATGCAGGCGGCTTCCAGCACAAACATTTTTTGTATTTATTTCAATCCTGTTGATAGTGTATTAGACATATATGTTAAGTTTGCCAAGCTTGAACTCGGTTCTCACGCTACTGATTGGTCAGTTAATCCAACAGAAATTTTGACACAATCAGATTACGCAAAAATAAAAGCAGCTATTGTATCATTAGGAGGTCATTTATCATGAGTTTTAATTTAAGCAAATTTTTAACAGAAGGGTTAATTGACAGTGTTGACAATGGATTGATTCCATCAGACTTAGCAACTGTATACGCTGGCAACTATCTAGTAAAATCACTGATTACCCAAACTCAGGTTACTCAAGTATCCGATGCAATTACAGCCTACAAAGCCGCACAGGTATCAGCTACCGTAGATAATAACAGCGTACACTAGGAGGTAGACAATTGAACAAGCGCAAGTTGAAGGCACTCGTCTTAATGGTGGGCGCTATTTTTATGGCCTTTTTAATGGTCAATGTTACCAGTCAGGCTTCAACTAGTCGGGAACAAGGGGTCGACTGGTCTAAGTTTCAAGGCAATGGTGGAACATTCGGCTACAGCACTGATAAGTTTGTATTCTCACAGGCGGGTGGTTTTTATGGTGGAACTAATATCCCTCAGACCACATATAACAGCCAAGTTAAATCAGCTCAACAGGCTGGTAAACGGGTGCACACCTATTTGTGGGATGGTGTCGGTGGCAATATGACCAATGCCAAGTCTATGATGTCATATTACTTGCCACGTGTTAAGACGCCCAAGGGTAGTATTGTGGCGCTGGACTATGAGGATGGTGCTTCTAATAGCGTGACAGCCAACACTAATGTCATTAAAGCTCAATTTGAGTTAATTAAGGCGTACGGCTATACGCCGATGTTGTATTCCGGTAAAGCTTACCTCAATGCTCATGTTAACACTAGCGCCATTGTACGTGCCTATGGTAATTGCCTGTGGTTAGCTGAATATCCAGACTATCTAGTTAGAACTAAGCCGGATTATAACTGGTTCCCAAGTATGGATGGCGTGGCTATCTTCCAATTCACCAGCACGTATAAAGCAGGCGGATTAGACGGCAATGTTGACTTAACGGGCATTACCAAGTCAGGCTATACGACTGCTAGCAAGAAACAAGCTCAAACCAACGTTAAGCAGGCTCAGGCAGCTAAGAAGGCCACCTTTAAGGTTGTCAAATACAACCAGCGAGGGGTGTTCTATCCTAACCGTACTCTGGCAGTGCGTTACACGGATAGCGACAAGGTGAGTCAAGTGGCTACCTATTACAAGGGTGATAGTGTGACTTACAATGCGGTCATTATTGAACACAACTATGTATGGGCACGCTACACCCGTTCAAATGGCCTGTATGGCTTTATCAAGCTAGGCGTCACCAATGGGCCAGCCTACGGAAAGCGAGTTGCTGGTCAGCCGGTTAGTCATACGTATTACACAGTCAAGTCTGGCGACAGCTGGTGGACAATCGCACAACGCAACGGCCTGAGCATGACTACATTAGCTAGTCAGAACGGCAAGACGATTTACACCACTATCTATCCCGGCCAGCGATTGGTGGTGCGGTAATGGCACAATACGACGATACAACTAAGTTATTAATGGATATTCAAAAGGATGTGGCTGCCACCAAAACGAAAGTTGAGAACATCGAAGAAAAGCTGAATCAAGTTGACGATATTGGCGACAAAGCGGACAAGGCACTGGCCAAGTCCATTGAAGCCAGCCATCAAATTGACCGTGTGACAGCCATTCAAAATTGGTTGATCGGTGTCTTGGTTAGTGGCGTGCTCGTCACGTTAGTTATTTACATCGCAGAAAAGTTCCTTTAGGAGGGAAAAACAATGACAAAATTTTTAAATGTAATTCAGGCAACACTCAAAGCTAACTACAAGAAGCCTGCTTATTGGGCCCAGATTATCGGGTCCGTGTTGATTATTGGCTTAGCTGTCGCAACGGTCTTTTTTGGTGTTAAGATTGACGCTAATGCAGTTGTGTTAGTGATTACCGCCGTGGGGGCAATCCTAGCTTTTGTCGGGGCAATTACGGATAATTCTATTTTGGAAGATACCGGCAATACGATCAAAACCAAGTCGAGCACGTTAGCTTATACGGAACAAACGGTCGTGGAAGCTTTGGCAGAAGCTCAAGCTAAGATTGAAGCAGCTAACTCAGCAGCGGCTAGTCAAGCCGAAGCCCAAGCGTCACAGGCGGTAGTGGCGGCTTATAGTCAAGCGGCTAGCGCGGCGGCAGTTGGTGACACGGTCACGGCTAGTTCAGCAGCCACTTTAGCGTCATCGTTAGCGGCTAATTTAGATAGTAATGCGCAATCAGTTAACGAAACGACGTCAGAATCCGCCTCACAAGCAAGCTAAAAGTAGTATAATAATCGTGAACTGTTCTAGTCCCCCATGCTTCGGTGTGGGGGATCCTTTTATTAACAGAAACATACAAAAAGAACCAGCCAAGGCTGGTTCAAGGTTTAAATAAATAAAATGGGTGTTCTGCTCCCTAGGAATTAAGAATGGAACAATAATGATTATACCTCAAAGTGGATAAATATCACAAGGAGTTATTAATATGTTTGTATAGACTACTTTCGGTATTGTAATATAAACTGACAAGCGTTATTATGTCCTTTGTCCTGTTATTAGTATCATGGCTTTCGAATTCCTCCAAGATTGTCAGCTAATGATGCCAGAGGTGATGAGGATAATCTTCTGCTTTGATGGGCGGAAGATTTTTTTATATTACTTACCCGTGTATTTGGTTAGTGCGATTTTAGTTTTAGCATAATTAGTTGTCAATATAGCTAATGAGACAACTACTAGGGTTTACAGAGTAGTAAGCAATAAGTATAATAATATCTGTCTCTAGATGATAGTTATAACTTGATTAATTCCCCTGCGCTTCGGCGTGGGGGATTTTTTATGTATTACCCGCCTAGGTGTAAGTGTGCTTTTTTGATTGATCCTAAAACCCTTATGGAATAAGGTGTCAAGGCGTGTTTAAATATTTTTGGTGCACTTTTAAGTGCAAAAAATCAGCATAATTTAGTATTTTTTAGCAAGAGTGCACCAAAAAGTGCACCATTATATCTATTTATACAGCTTTAAAGCGATTATGAAAAACAAAAAACGCCGTCAACTCAACGATTGACGACGCTCAAAGTTGGTACAGATAATCAATTTAAGGAGAGTACAG
>NZ_JAKZEQ010000068.1:0-6213 GCF_022549155.1 Lactiplantibacillus sp. ME-2 | reverse complement strand
ACATAGTAAAACCCCCAAGGTTAGATTTGGTGTCCAACCTTAGGGGTTCACTTTAAACATTTTGGAGATGAACTATGTTTTTTAAAGATTGGACAAAATACAATAGTTTCGAATTAGTTATGATTACGTTGGGATGTAGCATTTATGCGTTCAGTCTAGATTTAGTCTCTATTCCAAGTGGCTTGGCAGACGGCGGTCTGAGCGGAATAACTCTGATTATTCGTCATTTCTTTCATATTAACTTGGGAATTAGTACTTTATTTCTGAATATTCCATTGATACTAATTGGGTTGCGCTACTTAGGCAAGCGCATGATGGCTTACACTATTTATGGCACCATTTGTTTATCACTATTTCTAATAATATGGTCACAGCAGCCTCTGATCCAACCACTACCATTGAGAAATGATTTATTATTGTCATCACTGGTTGCAGGGGTGTTATCAGGGCTGGGAATTGGTCTGGTTTTTCGTTATAACGGAACTACTGGTGGTAGTGATATTATTGCTCGGGTTGGCCAGAGAAGTTTTGGATTTTCTTCGGGAAAAGGAATTTTGATTATTGACTACGTAGTATTAGGGCTATCACTATCATACTTAGATCTGTATCACATCGCGTACTCGCTAATTGTTAGTTTCGTATTATCTAAAGTAATTGATATGGTCCAAGAAGGGCCCAATCGTGCTAAGGTATTATTCATTGTGTCAGATAAAAGCCAAAAAATTTCCCAATTAATTGATGTTTCTTTAAATAGAGGATTGACATATTTGCAAGCTGAAGGTGGTTATCGGTATGATCAAAAGCAAGTGATTTATTTGGTGGTTCAACCGCGGGAAATTCCACAATTGAAGCAATTAATTAAAGCGATTGATGAACGGGCATTTGTGACGGTACTGGATGCCCATGAAGTGATTGGAGAGGGCTTTAGTTATCAACGCAAAAGATACCATGTTAATTGGCAGCACAGTAAAGAATAAAAATTAATAGACGTTTTAATATGAAAAAACGGCTATAATCTACTAGTACAACTATAAGGAGGGTAAAAAATAGAAATTAAATAAAAGTATACTAAATATATTTGATATATTTAGTATACTTTGAAATAGGACGTTTTTAATGGCTTAACTTTATTTTTATGACCTTTAAAATATATTAAATATACTTAGTACATTTAATATATTTAATGTATTTATTTTTTTCGCCTCATATCATAGATTGCTCTTTCCGAAGCAGTTAATGTTGCTAAATAAGCATTCATTGCAACATCTACAACTTTATACATTGGCATATCTTTAGCGTAACTTAGGTTTTGAATGAGTTCTAATACTGGTGGATCAACCTGTATAGGTTTTCGATCCTTGGCCTTAAAACCCTTTTCGCCATAAGTGATTTTGGCGTCATCATCTATTTTTGTCGGTTCGTTTCTAACATCAATTTTAGGTTTCGAATCGATATTATCTCTATTCAGCAATCCCATCTAATTGTATCTCCTTCCCAGCTGGTAATGTAGTATTAGTCATTGAATCAAAATAATGTGATTCATATCGAAAGTCTTTAACATCTCCAGTTTTTTCAAATGATTCAATTCTCAATTCTAATTCGGTAAACAAATCTGCAAATAAAGCAAACATTTTTCTGTCATTGTAATCGTTTAATGAAAAGCCATTTTCTCCAAATGCTTCAAGTCGGTCGTGATTTTTAACAATAGTGTGAAAAACATTATCTTCACCGTAACGCGCAACAGTTTTTTTGTAATTTAAAAGTTGTGTCTTTTTTCTGGAGGAAAGTAATGCAGGTAATATGCCAGCTACTTGAAACTTTGCTTCGTTTGGGAAGTTATTCAACATGGGTTGTAAATAATTTCTAATGAAATTACTTGTGCCTTCCATTGCCATTCTTTTTACTTCTTGTACAGCAATAATATAATCAGTAACCATTATTATTGCGTCCACTACTGAATCGGTAGACGGAGCTACATCGAAAAAAATGTAATCATACTTTGGACGGATTTCATCGACCATTTTCTTGAAATAAAAATACCGTTCACGTTTGTTTTTAGAATTATCAATTATTGAGTCCACTAATTCGTGTTCGGCAATTGACCCTGCAATTATGTCTAAGTTTTCAGTCAAAGGCATAATTGCATTTTTTAAAGTTCCAGTTTGAGCAGCTTTTACAAATGATTGTGGAAATTGATTTACGTTAAAGGTTCTTTTGATGTTATTAGTAGTATTCGCTTGTAAGTCGACATCGATTAAAAGAACTTTCTGATTGAATAATGCTGAATTACTGGCTACTATCGCTAATAGATCTGTATCTGTTGTTTTACCGACTCCGCCTTTTAAGTTTGTTAATACTACAACACGGCCCTTTTTCAATTTAATAAACCTCCTAAGTATATTTGATATATTCAATAATTTAAATATACTAGATATATTCAATATATTAAGAATACTAAATATATTGCGAATTGTCAAAAATATATTTAGTCGATTTGACTTTACTTTTGTTCATTCCTACAGTATTATTAAACATAAAGATAAATAAAAAAAGCGTTGTTTTGAAGGCTATTGGAAGTAACCTTCAAAACAGCAAATCAAGTACCAAGGCTACTTGATCGCCTTTAACGCTCGTCTTTATAGATGGCTAGCTAGGATATGAACTACTAAAAGTAGTCAACTCTAGTTGCCTGATAGGAATATTATACTAAACCTATTAGGATTATGCCAGTCGAAAAGTCGAGTTAAACGCATACATAGGTTTAGTTAAAGCAGATTAAGTTACCCCAGTGGGCGGCTTAATCTGCTTTTTGTTTGGTTAAGGCTAAAAGGGAGAAGTACTTCATGTTTATTGAAAACTGTTAAGCTAATCCCAATCAAAAATTAAATAAACAAAAAATCCCCGTGGGGCTGATCACGGGAACTCATAGAACTACCAAAGAATGAGTTAATTGTACTAGTGCCAGTTACGTTTGGCAAGGGTACAGTTTGATGAATTTGACCGCCCTAAGAGCCAAGTTGGGGTTTAAATACCAAGTAGCCACGTTAACTGGAGCGATTGCTTAAAAATCTAGTGTTTGAACGTTTAATTCTAATACATAAAAATGATGACTAAGAACGCTACGGCGTTCTTTTTTAGTAGGGGGTGAGCAGTATGTCAGCGATGAAAACAGCACAACAAGCGATTGATTTGATTTTGCATCAAGGATTACGGGAAACTAAAGCCCAGCATAGTAACGTCTTGAAGTTAGAAAAAACGATTCCGGGGAAGCAAAATAAGCAAGGTGCGATTGCCATGTATCGCAGTAAAGCCCAAATGTCGAAAAGCTGGGGGACGATTTATACCTCCAAAGAAGCAGTCTATGATAACTATACGACCAGCACGCATTGGACGCCCAATGTTTTTAATTATCTTACCTATACAGATGCGACTAAGCATTATGTAAAAGGGGCTAAGGAACAAAATTTAAGTCAGATCAATACGTTAGTGGTTGACGTTGACTACCGTGATGTTGAGGAGCGCCAAGCGAAGTTTGCCGAGGTTTGGGACACGGCAATGTTAGACGTACAGTTTCTCCCAACCTTAATTTTGGCGACTACCAAGGGCTATCATATCTATTATGTCTTTGATGAGCCAGTGTTCGTCCGTCGTCACGCTAATGGAAAATTGCCGGCAGTGCGTGCGGCTAAAGCGATTGCTAAGTCATTAAAGCAATACTACGCGCAAAAATTGCCGGCGGTTGATGTGACTTGCAACAGCTTTGGTATTTTCAGAGTCCCGCGGCCAGACAATATTGAATACTTTGAGCCTAAAATGACGGTTGACTTCCAAGCTTTAATGACTTGGAGTATTAATTTTGCGAATGATCAGCACCAAATTAAGGCTCAAACTATTCAACGGTCTTTTAAGGCTCGGCGGACTAGTCGCCAGATTGACCAACCGTGGTTTCAAGCCTTAATTAACCAAACGGACATTGATCAAAACGTGGGCTATGGTCGGCACAATACAATCTTCACGCTGGCCTTAGCTTGCTATTCCTCAAATGTCTCGCAAGCCCAGTGTTTTGATATTTTGGACGAATTTAACAGCAATCTTAATCACCCGCTGGCGACACAGCACGTTCAAAAAGTAATTAATGATGCTTATTCAGGTCAGTTTCATGCGGCCAGCCGTGAATATGTGAATGCGTTGCTAGAAAATTGGGTTCCCGATGCTGACAGGCGGGTTTATTTGCAGCGTTCGCAAACGACCTGGTACAAGTATGCGAAGCCGCGCACAGAACGCGTTAATAGTCACGTTCATGAATGGCAAGCTGATCTCATGGCTTACTTTAACCAAAGAATTTCCCAGGACAATAATTGGTTTACCAAAACATCTTTACGTCACATTTCTAAAGGATTAAATATTTGCTTAGGTAGTCTAACCAAAGCCCTGAATAAATTGATTGACCAGGGCTTAGTTTATCGTGAAAAAGGACATGGTCGTCAAGCAACCATGTTTGCGACCCGGAGTAGCCTATTGCAACATGCGATGAGTTTACAACGCCAACAGCGATTAAACTATTGGCTAACGGTGGCTCGGTTATTAGAACCCTCAGAAGAATTAGTGGCGTTACAACAACTGAGTCTTGATGCTCGCCAAGACCATCACCGCAATGCCCAATTGAGCTTGCTAGATACGGGTTAAAATTTAGTGTTCTAAAATGCCATTACGTATTTATAGTTCTGTACACGGTTTTCTTGGTTGGGGATTGAGTAGGTATGGTGGGCTAGACTAGGGTGTTATTTAAATTCTAGTTGTCCCGTCGCCTCCAAACCGTTGAGAAATCGCCGCGTTCGGCAGGCATACTATTCTTAACCGATCTTCTCGACCCAGGCGGTTTTTAAGCCGGAAAATTTCGGCCAATACTATTTGATGGTGAGTAGTGTTGCTCGCTTTTGATGAGCAGTAGTTAAGCTAACTGTAAATTGAAAGTGAGAGGGGTTTGATTATGATAACTTTTTTTCAGTGGTTAGTGGTACTAGCGTCCGGTTATCAAGTGTCCGAAGCGTTGTTTAATAATAACCAATTAGGAGATAAGATTTTTAATTGGGGTGGCAGTTCTTTAGGAGAGCAGGGTGATGGAGTTGTTAAGTTTTATCTATCATGGCATGCTGTCTTGCACAGGGATATTTTAGCGGTTCAGAAGATTATTGGGACGGTCAATGGTTGGATTTTATTAGGTCTGAATCACACGGCTCAGGCTTTAGAGAGTGTGTTCATGGCGGTTTTAAAACTGTTTGGCTTTTTTGCTAATTTTAATGTTGGTGAGATGGGGACCCTTTATAAGACCATCGTGTTATTAGGATTTACGCTTTTAACTGTTGGGTTAGGTTATTTGCTGGTTGAGAATATTTTTCGGGCAAAGACGAAGTTACACGAGGTTATCACTAACCTGGTGGTGGTAATTGCAATCTTAGTAATGTTGCAATTTGGCACTAATTTGTTTAATCAATTCGCGATGGCTGGTGCCCAAGATATTGTAGGTAATAATGGCAGTGGTGTAACCAGCATTGCGGTCCAACCGGTTCAGAATAATATTGTCGATTCAGTTTTCAATTTAATCAAGACCTTACAAAATAGATTAAGTATATTTTACAAAACATTCCTAATTTTTGTAAGGTAGATTGTAAAAAGTTGGACTTTTTCACAGCCAATTTCTCGCCAGCAGGAATTGAAAAACAAAACCACGACCTGATAGATCATGCTAATGACTTCTTAACTAATGAGGATAGTGGCTTACCAGTTTTCTTAGAACCCGAAGCCGTGCAGCTACTTAGCTTTTGGTGCCGAACTCAAAAACAAATGCGTCGCTTCATTGGCATTATCTTAAATGCTAAGTACCGAGTTAAGAAGAATCATAAAGATATTGGGGCCCCAATTCATCTTGACGACGAAGAACTGAAGCCTTTAATGACTAAAGCCTTGAGGAGCTACTTTAATGCCCTGAGAAGCACATCAAGAACGTTGAGAACTACTTGTATGGCACCATGCAAAACCTATTTGGCGTTTGGTGGAATAAACAGGCGGCTAGAGAATATGCGGCCAAGCACGCAGACGATGAGCGTGCTTGAAACCAAAAGGCTATATAAGCTCGTTTAAGCTGTTTTGAACATTATATTAAATGGTAGATTGCAAATTTAATCCGAATTTTTGGACAAATTTGTCAGCATA
>NZ_JAKZEQ010000067.1:0-6290 GCF_022549155.1 Lactiplantibacillus sp. ME-2 | reverse complement strand
CGCATAGCCATATTTCATCTTTTTATCTCCTTACTTATGTCATTAAGTAATGACACGGTTCTAACCCTTTAATTATACAGCATCAAAAAACAGGCCACAACTGTTTAAGTTGTGTCGCTGTCATTCTCCTATTATTCTCTGTTACAGGGTCTAATTTGGAGACTCCTAGTGGACATCTACAAGTCTCGTTACATCACGAAATAAAAAAAGTCTAGGTCAATATTGAATTGATCAGCTAATATTATCAATTAAGAGCATCTTGTTTTTCCTGGACCTTTTCCATTAAGTCATTGCTTACATGTGTCAAGAACTCTTTATAGTCATCTTCCCCCCAATGGTTATATCTGTTTGTTTCTTGTTCGTTTTCGTTAGGGGCTGGATTAAGTACTGTGCTTGGGGTTCAGCAATTGTTTTGGTAATCTTAAACGGGTACCTTATTTTACAAACTGTCGGTATTATGTAGTTTAAGTCGGGCCTGAGTGCCCGACTTTTTACGAAGATGGAGATTAAATGATTAAAAACGACCAACCAAAGGATAAAATTATTGATGTGGCTCGCAAACTGTTTGCTAGTCGCGGTTTTGAGGCAACGACGACACGAATGATTAATAAAGCGGCAGGGACTTCAGAGGGCGCACTTTACTACCACTTTCCACATGGTAAACAGGAAATTTTGGATACAATTGTTCAGCAGGGAATTGAAAGTCGGGTTAGTTTACTAACGGTATCACTAACAAATTCGACAACTGTCACTGGTATCGAAACTCAAATGATGACATTATTCGATCAGCTATGGCAAGCATTCCAAAGTGAAACCAGCTATCAATCGTTCATTATTACAATTCGTGAACGAATGCTGTTGTCTGATGAGCAATCTCACTGGTTGATTGACGCGATTCAACAAATTCAGGCGCGATTATCTCAAGCCTTTCAAAATATCGAGAAACTGGCGCTTAATGACAGCCAAGCTGCCGATAACCTTGCGATGATTGTGATGTCGATTTTTCAGAAGGTACTGTATGATGAATTGTTGATTAAAAATCAGCGGCGATTGAGTGCCGATGTGCGGGAACGGGTTCGCCAACAGATTCACTTTTTGCTAGCACCGATTCAAACAACTACAAATTAAAAAACGTCCTTCCTCGATTTGATTCGGGGAGGGACGTTTTGATTAGAAAGCGGATAAGAATTAGAAATCGTAGTCGCTGTTATCCATGGCTTCGGCATTACCCATTAGATAGCCAGCACCAACTTGGGAGAAGAAATCGTGGTTCGCCGTTTCGGTTGAAATGCCGTTCATCACAATCGGGTTGATATCTTCAATTTCGGCATGGGGGAAGCGGGATTCAAAGCCCATGTTTTGAAGGGCTTTGTTGGCGTTGTAGTGAACAAATTGTTTCACGTCTTCGGCTAAACCAATTGGCGCGTAAACTTCTTCAGTGAATGCAAATTCGTTTTCGAGGAGATCATCGAGTAAATCATCCATCCATTTTTTGAATGTTTTTTGTTCAGCTTCTGGCAGCTCGTTATAGCCTAGTTGGAACTTGTAGCCGAGGTAGGTGCCATGGACGGATTCGTCGCGGATCACCAGCTTGATGACCTCGGAAAGGTTGGAGAGCTTATTGTTACCGCGGTACCAAAGTGGGGTAAAGAAGTTGGTGTAGTACAAAATTCCTTCGAGAAAGACACTTGCGACCTTCTTTTCAAGGTTGTTTCCTGTTTGGTAAATGTCATTGATCCGTTTGGCTTTGTACTGCATTCGGGGATTATTGTTCATCCAATTGAAGACTTCGTCAACAGTGGCTTGATCGTTCAAAGAGGTCAAAATAGTGCCGTAACTCTTGGCATGAATTGACTCCATCATCAAAAAGTCATTGATGACTGCCGCTTCCTTCCGTGTCCGAACGTCGGGCCGCATGACGTCGACGCCTTCTTCGGATTGGAGTGTGTCCAGCAAGGCTAATCCCCCGACAACTCGGTTGATGACTGACTTTTCGGTGTCAGAAAGTGTCCGCCAGTCGCGTAAATCATTAGAAACGGGCACCCGTGTATCTAACCAGTATTGTGCCGTTGCTTTATCCCATACATATTCGTCAAATTCGTCTTCGATGATGTCCCAGTTAATTGTTTTATAGCTCATTAGTTGAATGCTCCTTAGAAATCGTAGTCGTCGTCGGTCATTTCTTCAGTGTCCGATTCGTTGTTTGCTGCCGTCACCTGTTGCAAGAATTGATCTTGGTCGATCATCAATTTCTTGAGCTGCGCCACTAGTGGAGATGGCTGAACCTCGTAGCTAGCATCGAAACCAAGTGATGTTAGTGCATGATTGGCACCATAGTAGGCCAAATTGATGGCTTCGGTGGCATCTTCAAGGTTAGCTTCTAGGAAATCTTTTTCGGTTTGCATGAGTTGATCAAACTGGGTGTTAATCCAATGCTGCAGTTCGGCTTGGTCACTTGACGCGAGGTCATCAAACCCAAGGTGAAATTTGTAGCCGACATAGGCACTAAAGATGGCACTTCCACGAAGAATATTGGCCAACATTTGGTAGGTATTGACGAGAGAATGGTTTTGAAGGGTTGTCCAATATTTACCAAATGAAAGGCCAGTTTCGGTCAAAATGAAAAGGGCTTTTTTTTGTAAAGCCGTGCCATTAGTGCTCGTTTGAGCGAGTTGGTCTATTTCAGCTTGCAGATCGGTATTATTGTCTGCCCAAGTGAAATTTGCGCCACCATTGCCTGGAATCAGGGCCCGGAAAATGGTCGTGTAACTCTTAGCATGGACTGATTTCATGAAGGTAATAGTATTTAATACGGATTCTTCTTGTTGGGTTCGCCGATCATGGCGAATGGCAGGAGTGCCGACCTCTGATTGGTAGACGGCTAACATCGATGCACCTGCCAACATGCGGGTAATGGCCTGTTGTTGAGTGTCTGCTAGCTGTTGCCAAGCTGGTTGATCATTCGTGACGGGAATCCGAATGTCCAACCAAAAGTTAGTGGTGAGTTGTTCCCACGTGTATTTATCGAAATTATCTTTAATGTCATCCCAGTTAATTGCTTTGTAGTATAAATAGTCCATCGTTATTTGTTCGTCTCCTTAGTTAGGATTCACAGGTGTACGGGCACCGTGATCCAATAACGTGTTGTCGGTGGGTTAAACGGGCGCTAACCCTGAATACATTCCCTAGATCATGCATGACTCGCATTCATTTGCGGTTTTGATTTCGTCGTCTTCTGTGAATGTTCGGATGTAATAAAGTGACTTGATGCCCTTGGTCCAGGCGTAATTCCGTAACCGGTTAAGGTCCCGGGTCGTCATCTTCAAGTTGTCATTGTCCTTCCACTCGTAAAGGTCGGGTTTCAAAACTGAACGCATGAACAGTGTCAGACTCATGCCTTGATCAATGTGTTTTTGCGCTACGGCATAGGTATCGATGATTTTGCGTTGGTCGATATCATATGCGGGCGTGTAGTAGGGCAAAGTTTCGTTAGACAGGTAGGGTGCCGGGTAGAAGATTGATCCCACTTTATTTTCCTGCCGTTGTTCTACTAATTGTGTGATTGGGTGAAGTGACGCACTTGTTTCATTGACGTACGAAATGGAACCATTCGGTGCCACGGCAAGTCGGTTACGATGGTAAAGACCATCCGCCATGACGGCCTGTTTGAGGGCCTCCCAGTCGGCAACAGATGGTAATTTAATGTTTTTGAAAACTTCTGCAACTTTAGTACTCTTAAATTCAAAGTCGGCGTTCAGGTATTGATCAAAGTAACTACCGTCGGCGTATTTTGATTGCTCAAATTTGGCGAAGGTTTCGTGACGTTCGCGTGCAATTTGGTTACTCGTGACGAGTGAATAGTAGTTTAAGGCTAGGAAGTAAGCATCCGTAAATTCAAGGGCTTCAGGTGAGCCATATTCAATTTGGTGGCGTGCAAGGGCGGTATGCAGACCCATGGCACCCAATCCGATCGTATGGTAAAGTTCGTTACCATGTTTAACGGTTGGGACTTCCTTGACGTTGGTTGTATCGGTCACGAGGGTGAGCGCGCGAACGGCGACCGCAACCGAGCGACCAAAGTCTGGCGAATCAATCATATTCATAATATTAGTTGATCCGAGGTTACATGAAATATCGGTACCAATGGTCTTATACGATAGATCATCATCAAGTTCTGAGGGTTCCTGGGGCTGGAGAATTTCACTACAGAGATTACTCATAATAATTTTGCCATCGACGGGGTTCGTGCGGTTCGCCGTATCAATGTTCAAGATGTAAGGATACCCAGATTCTTGTTGGAGTTGAGAAATCTTTTGTTCTAGCTTCCGGGCGTTAAAGACCGATTTTTTGATGTTCGGGTTGGCAACCATGTTGTCATATTCCTTCGTGATATCAATGTAGGCAAATGGCGTGTGGTATTCGCGTTCAACGTCATAGGGACTAAAAAGATACATCGGTTCGTTAGTCTTGAGCAATTCATAGTATTTATCGGGAACGATCAGCCCGAGGGACAGGGTCTTTACCCGAATTTTTTCATCCGCGTTTTCTTTTTTGGTATCCAGAAAATGTAAAATATCGGGATGGAAAACGTTGAGATAGACAACCCCAGCACCGTTACGTTGACCAAGCTGGTTACTGTAACTAAATGAGTCCTCAAGTAACTTCATCACTGGTACAACCCCGGACGAGGCGTTGGCAATTTTTTTGATAGAATCGCCTGAGGCACGGAGATTTGACAGGTTAACACCGACGCCACCGCCAATCCGTGATAGTTGAAGGGCGGAATTAACGCCACGGCCAATGGAGAGCATTGAGTCGGCCATATCAATTAGGAAACACGACACCATTTCTCCGCGGCGCTTTTTCCCCGCGTTGAGGAAAGTGGGAGTGGCGGGCTGATAACGCTGTGAAATTAATTCATCGGCAACGTCATTAGCAAGTTGCTCATCACCGTTTGCAAGGTAGAGGGCATTGAAGACGACACGGTCGATAAAGCTTTCCAAGAATTGTTGTCCGTCGTTGGTTTTCATGGCGTACTGTGTGTAAAACTTGTACGCGCCGAGAAAACTGCGGAAATGGAAGTGATGGTCTTTCATTCGGTCGAACAAGGACCGCACAAATTCGTGGGAATACTGATTCAGGATATCTGGATCAATGTAATCTTCGTTGACTAAGTAGTTTAATTTGGCATCCAATGAATCAAATTGTTTAGTCTTTGGTTCGACCGTCTCTTCAAAATAGGCCTTGAGGGCTTCTTGATCGTAATATAGCGGAATTTCTCCGTCGACGGGGATGTTTACGAGGTTATTTAAGTAAAAATAGGTGTTTTCCATTTCTGGGGTGCTAGTTGCCATTAGGGACTACTCCTTTGTTGTTTGAGAACTGAATTGATCGCGATAGGTTAAGATTGCATCGGCGATGCGAGGAAAATCGTGTGCTGTGCCACGTAGTTCAAAATCGGTAATGTAGGGAAAACCGAAGCGCTCAGCGTACTGTTTAGCCGTGAGTGCAAACTGCTTATTAAAATTACGATTGCCGCTACCGATAATCCCGTAACAACGGCGATAATTATCTTCGTGTTCTAGGTAATCCCCCAAAATGGTGGTCAAGATTTCGGTGTAGCCGTTGTTAACTCCGTTACCGCCTTTAAGAAAGGCCGGCAGGAAGGCAACAAACGGTTGGTCGAGAGTGGTGAATTCGGGGTGTTCTTTAACGTTAATTGAATTAACTTGAATGTGGCGTTCTTCTTCAAAGTATTTTGTCAGTTTGCCAATAAAATATTTGGTATTACCGCTCAAACTGATGTAGAGAATATTTACAGGTTCCGTAGCGAATCATCGTCCTTTGTCTATATATAGTGTGACGCAAATTATTGTAGCACAATATATAGCGTTTGAATACCGACTTTCCCAAAATGAATCTATTGAATTGCTAAAATATGAATTAACATTATCATTTGATAATGACGATTAAACGGCTGGTACCGGGGATGATTAAATTACGGTGGTGGCCAAAAAAGACAATAAAAAATCGATTTGAAATAATGAGATTTCAAATCGACAATTTTTTAATCAAGTTTTATGAGTTTAGTTGGGTCAATGACGCATCAAAGCGTGCCAGATGACGCTTGCGAATTGAACGCCAGATAAATTAAGCGTGTCGTCGTTAATCAATCAGCCACTTGGCTTCACGAAGTTAGTTTGGTTCTGGTGCAAAATTAACAAAATAGTCTTTTTAATACATTGGGACGATTGTTGAACGGATCATTGTACTAATAATTCGATTAGTGA
>NZ_JAKZEQ010000066.1:0-6335 GCF_022549155.1 Lactiplantibacillus sp. ME-2 | reverse complement strand
GATTCTATCGCACTGAAGTGCGTAATTATAGCCGGTTTGTTATTGGGTGCTTACGAAAGAACGAACCCAGTACACGTAATGCTAACAAATATCACTGCAATTTCTAATCGAATAACGCTGAATTTTCATCGCGTAGCACATAAAAAGTCGCCTACTAATTTAGCAGGCGACTTCCTTGGAACTATTATGACTTTTTAGCAAGCCATTTAGCTAGATAACGATTAGCTTGTGCAGAACAAAGCACTTTTTCACCATTTGTCATGGTTAATCGTCGCAAGTGCTTGTCCAATGACTTAATGCGTTTCAAGTTAACAACATATGACTTATGACACCTATAGAAATTAGGACTCAAATCAGGAACGTCCTTTAACAGTCCATAGTATTCTAATTCACCATCATCCAAATGGACTACGATTTTATGGGGACTGGTTGAACTTTCAAAAAATATAATGCTTTTAACATTAATTGATCTGACCGTCTCACCAATTTTTATTTGAACATAGTCGTCTTGGTCATTTTCATCGGTTTGAAAACGATCTTGCGCCACGTGTAAAACCTTGCTAAATCGCTCATACAAGGAATCTGGAAAATCCTTAAGAATAAAATCTAATGCCTCAACTTGATATTGAAACACCATCAAAGATAACTCCGTGTGTGTCGTGATAAAAATAATCTTGCTGCGACGGCCCATGTCACGAATCTGGCTAGCTAGTTGAATACCATTAATATCTGAATTAAGGGCAATATCTAACACATAGATTGCCTTTTGAGGCTGCTGTGCATTAACCTTGTCTAACAATTCGTGGGGATCTTGGCATGCTAAACAGATACTCATGTCTAGCTGTTGATCGACGATTACCTTAGTAATGATTTGCCGTATTTGTTGTAATTGTTTCGGATCATCTTCGCAAATGTAGACACTAATCATTCTGAGATACTCGCTTCACCGTCAAGCGTTGTAAGAATACCGCTCCTAAGACTCTGGTTTCGAGTATCATGTTCTCATTGCGATTAACAATCTTACTTAAACTATTCAATCCAATCCCCCGATTCTTGCCCTTAGTGGAATAACCTGCCTCTTTCAGCTTCCATAAGGGTGGTAACTGTTCAAAAACATTGTTTTGAATCAAGAACACCGTACTATTTTTTTCGATAAAAATGGCACTCATAATCTCTCCATCAGCATGTCCTACCGATGCTTCGATTGCATTATCCAACATAATCCCTAATGCAATGTCTAAATCCAATTCATTAACAGTAATGTCAATTAATGGTTCCTTTAAATCAAAATGAACTTCAATCTCTTGCGATTGTGCATAGCTCAACTTACTAAATAGGATACTCTTAATCGACTTCACTTTGACCCGACTCAAATCTTCAAGATTATATTTTTCTTTTAACACCCGATTTGAAACCGGTGCAAGATTCTTTTGATAATATTCTTGTAAACCTTCTAAATCATCAGTTTTCAAATATTCATCTATCGAAATCAACATATTCTGATAGTCATGTCTGAAACGTCGCAACTCATTATAGTGAGCTTCGATTTCATTCATATAGCGAGTATCATTTTGTATTTGTATTCTTTGCTTTTGGACTTCATATTTGGCTCTTACATTTTTTAAATATTCGTTATAAATCACCAATACTAACCCCATTACAACTGACAATATAATTAAATTACTTAATATAACCTGGAACTGATTTTCCAGACCTTCACTCAACATAATATACAAGTATATTATCATTAATAATAGTGCGGTTATGCGATTTAAGCTCTGATTACTAAACGTGGGACTGAAATTCGTGCGATCCATTACAATATTAAGAAAAATTAAGCTTACGACACTCAATATGACAAACACTACCACATACCCATTAGGAACTTTCATTAAACGAGTTAATATATCACAAATATGGTCAACCATAATCGACCATATGAACACTTGAAATGTTATACATAGTGCACCGCTTAGAACTCGTACATACCACCAAGTGAAAAATATAAACATCATTAACATTAAAAAAGAAAAACTAATTCCTAACTTTGCTAAAAAAATATAACTCATCAGCATACAGACGGATAAGAATATAACATCAAAAAGTCTCACAAAAAATATATTTCTCAACAAAGATTTAATTATCAAATAGATAGATAATTCTTGGAAGACAATCATTAACATATATCTACACTAATCCTTGCTTTTTAATTCATCAGGAATTTTAGTTTCGAATAATATCCCATGGCAGCACATAACCAACTGTTTAGTACCTACGTATTGAAAAAGATGGCTAAGTACTTTATACATTTTTTCTTTCATAATTTTCCCTCCTTTCATAGGGCATTAGTAATAAAGCGGCTAATGCCATCGCAATTAAAATGATTGTGCCAAAATAATTATTACTAACTATTTGTAACAAACTCAAAATTAATGACAATCCAATTGCCCGTCGCTTTAATTTTTTTCTCAATGACTTCGATGTAATAGGATTCTTTACCGTATCAGCTGGAGCAAAAATACTTATGATTATTACAAATATTAAACTTAATAACAATCTGTATACTTCAGAAATACCAGTTCCAATCACATACGGCACACCCACAAACACAAAGATAGTTAATATCGTACATAACAAATCCGATTTCAAGTGACGTCCATAGGCAAAGCCACGCAAAACTAAAAAACTACCCATAAAAACTAACACTGGGACCAACTCGTGTAGCAGCAACGCTAAGATAATAGTAATTATCAGCTTAGGAATAACATTTAATACAGTATCAATGCCTAGTTTAACTAGTAATGCCTGCCGTCTTTCTAGTTGAAGATTCTTTTGAATCGCAGCGAATAACCGATCGCTTAATTTATAAAGCAATAGTTTTTGTTCTGGCTTTTCCATATCCCACTCCTATAATGCTCAAATACATACCTGTATCAACAGTTTAAAACAGTATTAATTAATTGAAAAGAATACATAAATATATTAATTATTCAATATTGTTTTAAGACTAGAAATAAACATTTAAAGATACATCAGTTTAATTATTCATACGAAACTAAAGTTTCATGTAAAAAGATCGTTAATATAAATCAGTTTCATCGATACTCCCCCTTAATTTTTCCTTAGATTACAAGTCAAACTAGACTTAATTTCACTAATTCACATTACTCAATAGATTAATATCAAATGGTGAAAATCAACGAAAAGAGGAGATCTATCAAGCAATCTCCTCTTACATAAAGTTATTTATGAACACTGATTTAAGCTAAGCTGCCGATATCACAATCTCAGCATCCACTAAATCAGCCTTCAAGTTTTTGACATCTAAGTGGTCAAGGTAGAAATCCGTTACCTTGTCACGAATTTGTTGTTCAATTACTCGCCGTAATGGCCGCGCACCCATCGCTTCATCATAGCCTTGTTCCATCAGCCAATCTTTGGCCGCTTTAGTTACCTCAAGTTTGATGGATTTTTTGGCTAACGTTTTTTGTACATCCGCCAACATCAAATCGACAATTTGACTTAAGTCTTGCTTAGTCAGATGTGAAAATTCCACGATTCCATTAAAACGGTTCAGAAATTCTGGGCGGAAAAATGGTGCTAACTTATCCATTAATGACTGATCTCGTTGCTTGTCACCACTTAATGCTTCATTACCAAAGCCAGCATTAGAAGTAGCGATAATAATCGTATTTTTGAAATTAATGACATTGCCTTGTCCATCCGTTAAGCGCCCATCATCCATCACTTGTAACAGTAACGTTAATACTTGTGGATCAGCCTTTTCAATTTCATCTAATAATACAATGGAATATGGATTACGCCGAACCCGTTCGGTTAGAGTATTAGCATTATCTTCATAGCCTACGTATCCAGCCGAGGTACCAATTAATTTCGACACAGCTGTACGATCAGCATATTCACTCATATCTAGCCGAATAATCGCATTTTTATTTCCAAACATATCTAAGGCTAATTGCTTAGCTAATTCAGTCTTTCCTACGCCAGTTGGGCCCACAAACAGAAAACTTCCAATTGGCTGATCACCCTCTGAAAAGCCCGCACGGTTACGCCGAATTGCCTTCGCTACCATTTCAACCGCTTCATCTTGACCGATTACCTTACTTTTCAGACGCTTATCAAGATTTTTCAAGTGCTCAATATCATTAGCGCCCATATCAGCAACTGGTATACCAGTTAAACGTTCAACCGATTGTGCCACATCATCAATCGTGGCAGTGATTTTTTCTTTTTGATCCGTTTTTTTAATTTTTTGCTTGGTTTCCTCGATCGACTTCTTGATATCAGCGGCTTTTGTAAAGTCCTCCGATTTAACGGCGGCCTCCTTAGCTGCCTCTAATTTTTTAACGCGTTGATCCAATGTCTCAACATCAGTTTGCGAATTTTTAGCCGCTAAATGAGCCGCAGTCATGTCGATCAAATCGATAGCTTTATCTGGCAAAGTGCGTTGTGGTATATATTGGATTGAATAATCCACAGCCGCCTTCAAAACATCATCTGGTAATACAACATGATGATGCTTTTCGTACAGCTTTTTAACACCTTGTAATATACGTAAAGTGTCAGCGGCCGTCGGTTCATTAATCACAACATCATTGAATCGCCGTGCCAAAGCCGCATTTTTCAAAATAGTATTGCGATATTCATCTTGAGTCGTAGCCCCGATTACAGTCAGCTCGCCACGTGACAAAGCAGGTTTAATGATATCAGCCAATCCTTTGCCACCATCTTCACCACCAGTGGCGCCCGTGCCGATAATCTGATGAATTTCATCGAAGAATAGAATAATATTACCAGCTGCTTTAACTTCCTTTACTAGCTGTTTAATATTTTCTTCAAAAGAACCGCGATATTGAGTTCCTGCTTCCAAAGACGATAAATCAATCGAATAGATTTCTTTATCTTGAATCGTTTCTGGAACTTTACCAGCCACAATTGCTTGTGCCAGACCTTCGACGACTGCAGTTTTACCTACACCAGCATCACCAACTAAGATTGGATTATTTTTCGTCCTACGACTCAAAATTTCTGCAGTTTCTTGAATCTCATTCTCACGTCCAATCACTGGATCTAGTAATCCATCACGAGCCTGTTCCGTCAAATTAGTCCCTAACTTTTCTAAAATCCCCCCTTTTTTAACAGCCTGTTTACCATCTTTAGATACTTCTATTGTTTTATTATTTTGGGGTAGCTTACCAGTTGCTCGGTATTGAGCAAACTCATCCGGTGTCAGCGATTGTCCATTAACTAAATACCGTGCACGCTCCGAATTTTGATTATCCATGCGCCGAAATAATTGATTGAAAACATCATCCATATCATTGTTGAAAAAAGGATCATTTCCGTAGAAATTTGCCATATTACAACACCTCCATAAAAATTTATATGTGTAACTTAGTGACCATAATATCCTTTAAAACTACAACTGAATCGTATCACGATTTTTATGTATCGTTAAGTAAAGTGCTTATAGAATCAATTAGAAATAATTAGAATAATTTTGTTTAAACAAAAGAGAAATCAATTTCATAAAATGAATTGATTTCCCTACAAGGTTCCCTATTTAATAGCCCTTGATAAAGAACTTGAATTAACAAGTTACTTTCCAGACCAATTTTAATTTAAGAGACTGCGACTCAAAAAGCACACCCAGTATCAAGTTAAGGCCAACTAGTTATCGTTAATATTGCCACTTAAATATCAATACTAGCAATCATGACACACGTGTGAAATCATAAACCAAAACATATTACATGACGTAACGGCGGTCTTGGGACTGTAAACTCACAGTAATGATTCTATTGAGTTGGATAAGGTGCCGATGACCAGTAATTGCCATAAATGCAATTGCTTTCGGTACAATCGTAGTGACATAGCCAACTGTCTCGGCCATCTGCCCATTTGTTTTATAAAACCGTAATGAGACTCGACATTTTTGATCATGCGCTTGTTGTAATTTACAATAATTATTTTCAACACTCAAATTAAAGTCTCCCGTTCAAAGAATTCAGGTTTATTTATTCGTCAGTGAATCTATGTGTTTGTTTTTCTCATTGTTGACGGCGTAAGTCCACATTAAGGAGTCAGCTATTCAGTAAAAACTAAATAACTAGTATTCATGTTCAGCTCAGTATAATATGCATTGATGGTTACTAATCAAAAATCGATCTCTAAATATCCTAATTACTATGAAACTTTGAAGTTAATTTATGAGAAAAATAACTCACAACAAAACTCATGATTACAACCTTGTCATCATAACTAGGGACTGTCTGAAAACTAAAAATTCAGGTATAATCTGAGGAAAAACGAAT
>NZ_JAKZEQ010000065.1:0-6959 GCF_022549155.1 Lactiplantibacillus sp. ME-2 | reverse complement strand
GTCTACATTGCCTCAATTTGCATCTTACTTAAGTAGTTTTCAGACGGACCCTAGTAGAAAGCGGTCTTTTTTATGAAAAATACATTCTTAAATACAGTTAAGGGATCATTAATTATCTCGTGTCAGGCGTTACCTAATGAACCACTGCATAGTTCATTTATTATGTCACGAATGGCCCTTGCCGCTAAGGAAGCTGGGGCCGCGGGTATTCGCGCTAATTCCGTTGTTGATATTCAGGCCATTCAAGACGAAGTTGATCTACCGCTCATTGGTTTAAGCAAAGTCGACTATCCCGACTCACCTGTTTACATCACGCCAACAATCAAAGAGATGCGAGCCGTTGCTGCTACGGGCTGTGCCGTAGTTGCCTGCGATGTCACGGGTCAGCCGCGTCCTAACGGTGAAAAATTGGCGGAGATTGTGGCCACCATGCGAACAGAATTCCCTGATACCCTCTTGATGGCTGATACTGATACCATCGAGAACGTCAAAGTAGCGGATAGGTTAGGGTTTGATATTATTGGGACCACGATGCACGGCTACACACCAGCCACGACTGGTGCCAACATTGCTGATAATGACTTCGCCTACTTAAAGGAAGTCCTCCAAGCCACATCACGCCCTGTTATCGCTGAAGGTAAGGTGGATACGCCCGAGAAGATGAAACGTTGCCTTGACTTAGGGTGCCACGCGGTCGTTGTCGGGGGCGCCATCACCCGGCCACTCGAAATCGCACAACGCTTCATTAGCGCCTTATAATTTTAGACATTAAAAATAAAAGCCAGTCGTAAGCAAAATAACTTACGGCTGACTTTTCATTTGTTACTGAACCATCGTTAATGATGGTCGATTTGTCCTGACGTACATTCACAATAGCGCAAATGTCTCATCCAGATACTATCCCTCTTGCTCTCGAATGGAACCTACCAAATCATCCGTGGCTGGAGCGTTCGCAAGCAATGCGCGAACATCATCAAGGTTCACCTTAACATTCCAAACTAAAACACCAACTAACTTACCGGCATCTATGAAATAAACAAGCGATCCATGCGTTCGCCGATCAAAAATCAATTGCAATTTAGGATCAATATTACCGATTGCTTGCCAGGAAATATCAAAAATCATGGAATAGAAGTATGGGGTATGTTGATAGCTCATGTGAGCACCTGCCATATTACGGCCAACTAATTCACCAGAAAGTCGGGCGTGGTCCACGTGCTCAATCCGTTGCCGACCCAAGATGTGATCTGGATAAGAGGCAATATCTCCAGCAGACCAGATGGCTGGGTCACTAGTATTGAGATACTCATCAACTTTCACACCACCATCAGCTAAATCCAAACTACTATCTTCAGCCAAACTAATCCGCGGCGTGACACCTAACCCAACAATAATCGTATCGGCTGCGATCGCCGTACCATCCTTTGTCAATAGAGTCAAATGATCACCTTGGCGTTGATATGATTGGACAAACTGACCACTCATCAGTGTGACACCATTACGTTTGAACGTTGCTTCATACTCAGCCCGAATGGACTCAGGAAATTTACCCTCGCCCAGCGCTTTTTCTGGAAAAATCATCGTAACTTTAGTCCCATTTTGAGTCAGTGACGATGCGAGCTCTGTACCAACATATCCACCACCAATGATCACAACTCGCTTGTTCGGACCACTAAATTTACGTAACTTGCGATAATCTGACCACTGTCTAAAGACTAGCACATGTGGATCAGCAGGTCCCTGGATTTGTCGAGGTTCTCCGCCAGTTGCCAGCAATAGCTGTTCATACTTGATTTGCTCACTATCAGTCAATGTAATGACCTTATCTTGCCGATTAATAGCCGTAACCGTTGTCTTGAACTTAAAAGTCACATTAGGATAATCTTCAGCACCAATCCGAATGTTCTCTTCAGTAAACTCATCATCTAGCCATAGCTTTTTACTCAGTGCCGGCCGTTCATACGGAACATCCGCCTCTTGCGAAATAACTAAGATTGCGCCCTCTGGATCTTCCTGTCGAATTCCCTTGATGGCATAGCCAGCAACCATTCCGCCACCAACAATGACGTATCGATAGTTGTTTGTCTGATCCAAATCACTCATTTAATCGCCTCCATAACTTTACTTTTTCTAGGACCATTGTAATATAAAAACGCCATGATTCGAAAAATGACGCTCAAGATTATTAATCATTGATTCCTTTTATCAGAACAATAATTTTATTTGCATACCGTCAAACATCTATCAAACACCGCTGTGATCAAAATTAAGAACTGCTGCTAGCACAACATAAAATAATATTATTTTTAATTACTCAACCCAACTTTCAAGGTAAGCATTCTAAGGAATGTTTGATCATATCAGTTGTTGCTATGGCCGTTTTTTTGATCTTGTACTAAACTATTGATCAATTCGCTATGCTATAATAATTGCGAATATTCACTTTAACTATCCGTCGTTTACAATCATCACCCGTTCAAAAGTATCAGTATATTCGGCATCATAATGATGAGTTGGTCCTTTTAATATTCACCTGTTAATTTTAAAATTCGATAAGGGAGTGTGGCCTATGCGTCTATGGCATGAACAATTAATCCATCAATTACCACGACAACAATTACTAGGTCAACACCGTGAGCTTGCCGCATTGAGAGGCAATGGTTGGGGTAAAAATCATGCAACCGTTAATTATGTTTTCAAATATTCCCCTTACAAGTTGTATCAATTTCATGTATTAGTGATGGATGAAATGCAACTTCGCGGCTATCATCCTAATAAAATATGGTATGATCCAAATTATCGTGGGCAGTTTTGCCCGCCTTATGATCACCTCACTCCTATTGCATTAACAACACCAATCTATCCAGAACACAACGCCAGCTACTTAGCAGAATGTGTCCGCAATTTAGCTGCTAAGGGAATTATCATGCCCACCACATAGCCGCTCTTTTATTTTGCTGGGTACCAACTCAACCATCGATACCCAAATTGTTTTTCCGCAGTCATAATAAGGCCAGTTAATATTAAAAAAGGTTGAACTAGACTTGAAGTGCAATAGAAAAGTTAGACTTATTTGTTTAACGATTGTAGCGCGTTTCATACCGTGTTCAACCTCTTTTTGTAGCATCCATCGATATTATCTAAGCCTCATTCTATCAAAAACGTGTCGTTTTTCTAACGCCTTAATGAAGTAAAAAATAGCAATCACCTGTAATGGTATCTGAATGATGACGCGTGCCAATCTTCCCAACAATAACACTTTAAAATTAGTGCCAAATAGCACTGAAATTAGCCATGAGTCCATCATCAAACTAACAAAAATCATTACAAGTATTTGCGTCATCACAACGGATAACCAATTGACTGATTTACGATATAAAAACAAACCGTCAATAAATCCCCCTAAAAATGCAGTTAACAAAAAGGCAATCTGAAACGCGCCGGAACCAAAAATAGTAAAGCTTAATATATCGGAGATCATCTCCAAGAGACCACCCCAAATGGGACCATATAGATAACCAATACAAGCCATAGACAAAAAGCCAAAAGATAATTGAAAATACGCTGGTCCGATAGCAATTTTGTATAAAATAACGTCTAAGGCCAATAAGAAAGCCGATGTAGTCAGCACTAATAAATTCATTTTTGGCAACTGAAAAACATTTTTCGCAATAAGTTTAGACATAGGCCAATCCTCTTTTTTTGATTTTAATCATACCCTCATTCTTAATAAAAGTAAATATTACTTTTATTCGATTGAAGGTAGTTTAAAATCGTCGCTCTTGATTTAGTTCCTTGAACTCAATGATATTACTCATACTAAAAGCCACTAACAGGTCAACTAGTACACCCATCAGTGGCTCATTGTAAAATTAATTTTTATCCATGTAACTTATCTTGTAATTTATCACCCAAGTTATCAATTCCCTTAGCAGTAAGTACGGTCCCACCAATAAGAACACCACTTACGATTAAGGTTGCAGCTAAACAAAACTTTAAAATGCTTTTAATCATCGCAATCATCTCCTTACTAATCCATCCGTGTCAGAACAAATGAGGTTATCGCAACAACAATCACACCACCAATAATTGAAGGAACAATTGCCATTCCGGCTAATTGTGGTCCCCATGATCCCAAAAGAGCTTCCCCAATTGCAGATCCAACCAATCCGGCAATAATATTACTAATCCACCCCATCGATTTACCTTTATTAGTAATAGCACCTGCAATTGCACCAATAATAGCACCAATGATCAAAACCCATAACCAATGCATAAAATCCCTCCTAGACTTATTAAACCGCTTAAATACAATAATAGAATTACACGAATATTTAAGCCGATTCATAAATGATTACTTCTTATAATTATCATTTTACAATTATCGATAATGATAGACAAATATAACACATTATTTAATAAATGGGTCGCTACTATTTCTCATGTGACGATTCCGGGTGGCCTAGAAAATATCAAACAGCTTGATAGCTGATTAAAATTAAACTACGCCACATGAACGATTAACTTAACTGTGCATAATGATTGAAGTCACTCTGTTAAGGTGTTAGCGTTTAAATTGTGCAAGAGCTTTCTTGTAATTTACGTGAAAAGGGCGATTAAAATGACGGAAAAATTAACGACGGAAACCGGCCAACCATGGGCTAACAATGAACATTCCCAAACGGCAGGAGCTCGTGGTCCCGTATTAATGCAAGACTATAATCTTTTGGAAAAACTAGCCCATTTTGATCGTGAACGAATTCCAGAACGGGTCGTTCATGCTAAGGGGGCCGGAGCAAAAGGTTTTTTTGAACTTGAAAACGACATGGGGGAATATACTAAGGCAGACTTATTTAATGGTGTCGGTAAGAAAACTCCCGTAATCTTAAGGTTCTCACAAGTTGCCGGTGAAAAAGGTTATCCTGACACCGCTCGAGACGTGCGCGGTTTTGCCTTAAAATTTTATACTCAGCAAGGCAATTATGATCTCGTTGGAAACAACACACCGGTCTTTTTTGTAAACAACCCTTTAAAATTTCCTGACTTCATCCATTCACAAAAACGGGATCCTAAAACGAACCGTCGTACGCAAAATATGCAATGGGATTTTTGGGCTCATTCTCCAGAATCATTGCACCAGGTCACTTATTTAATGGGCGACCGAGGTCTTCCTGCGTCCTATCGAACCATGAATGGTTACGGTTCCCATACTTTTAAATGGGTTAATCAGAATGGCGAACAGTTTTGGGTTAAGTATCACTTCATCTCAGACCAAGGCGTTAAAAATATGACTGCTCAAGCAGCTGAAAAAGCAATGAGCCAAGATTTAGATTACTTACAAGATGACTTATATGATGCAATTCAAGAAAAAAATTACCCATCATGGACGATGTATGTCCAAATCTTGCCATATGAGGAAGGTCTAAACTATAAATGGGACATTTTTGATGTCACTAAAGTCATCTCCCACAAAGACTATCCACTAATTAAAGTCGGCAAACTAACTTTAAATGAGAATCCCACTAATAACTTTACCGATATTGAAGAGGCGGCCATGTCGCCAGCAAATTTTGTTCCTGGTATCGAACCATCTCCCGACAAATTACTACAAGGTCGCCTATTCTCCTATAAAGATGCACAGCGATATCGGTTAGGTGCCAACTTTGAAGATTTACCCGTGAACAAGCCGGTTGTTCCAGTTCATAATTATGAACGTGATGGTTACATGAAAATTAATAATCAAGGTGCTGAGGTCAACTACGAGCCTAATGCACTGCATGGGCCAGAAGAGATGCCGGATGCCGCACTTTCACCTGATTCTGTTCGTGGTGAAACACGCGCACAGCCTTATCGCTATCAAGTTGATTACACAACTCAAGCAGGCGACCTATATCGCTTAATGTCAGAACCCGAGCAAGAACGCTTAATTAATACTATCAAAGATGCGTTAGGCCAAGTTACTTTGCCTGGTGTCAAAAAACTCGAAATCAAGCAATTTTATGAGGCCGACAAAAACTACGGTACACGCGTGGCTAATGCTCTGGGAATGAATATTGCTGATATTATCAGTGATTAATATTTTGACCGGATGTTATCCAGCGCGATATTATTTTTGTTATAAAGAATGATGATGCCGTCTCATGGTTATTAACTAAAGAGCGACAGGTTAGACTCATATCGTGTAAGTCTAGCTTGTCGCTCTTTAATTAACAAAAAATCTTAGATATAGCTTACTACTCGACCATCCTTTTATTAATAATGTGATCCCCTGTATTACCATCTAGACGACTCAACAATGCATTGAACTTTAGTCGCCGAACTGGTCGTGGAATAAATTGGCGAATATCATCTTCATTAAAGCCAACTTGAATTTTACTATCACTAATGATGATAGGCCGACGTAACAACTTCGGATGATCACACAACAATTTAAGTGCCTCATTCAATGGCATTTCGGGTAACTTAGGCGCAATTTCAGGATAGTCTTTAGATCGAGCTGAGATAATATCGTCTACACCATGTTCGGTTAAACTCAAAATACGTTTTAGATCTTGCACCGTGGGCGAATCAACACTAAAATTTTTCTCCTTGAACTCAATCCCATGTGCTTCCAACCATTGCCGTGCAACTCTAGAAGAATGACAGCTTGATTGTGTATATAACCTAATCATTCCTAATCTGCCCCTCTCTCGTTAAAATTCATCACAGCGTATTGATCGACATTAACTTCTGCCTGTCACAACATCCTTTAAACTAAACGCATTCGTTACTGTCATGACCAATCCAATACCCCGTGAACACATCTTTATTATAGGCTCTGAACAAGGGACATACCGACCGTTTTAAGACGAATAATCTGAGGATAATCGTTTTAAGTACACTTTTAAACGGTTTAGGAAAGAACGTAAGCACCCAATAACAGACCGGCAAAATTAATTGAGCCATCACCTCGAATTTTG
>NZ_JAKZEQ010000064.1:0-7280 GCF_022549155.1 Lactiplantibacillus sp. ME-2 | reverse complement strand
TCTAATTTAACTAAAATCAAATCGAATGTCAAAGTATCCAAACACGTTCTTAGTTAAGTACAAGCATAAATTGAATTAAAAATACATTCCATTCAACAACAGCAGAAATTGATTTTATGGTTATCAGCAGACCGAGTGAAACGAGGTCAATGTGCACTTACACATAGAATTTATTCTATGTTGTGCTAGGCCCATTAAAAGCCTGTATCAGAAGTCGCCGTTGGCGACAACAAAATCAAAACCAATTTACCCAAAATCAATTTGGTTCAACATGTTTTCTGTACTTGCTTGATCCAAGCCCAAATAAGCTAAAGTCATTGATTCACTTGAGTGATTTAGTAAGTGCATGACTAGGCCAATATTGTAATTTGATTGCGTGTAAACACGATAAGCCCCGGTTTTGCGCATCGTATGAGTACCTAGATAATTAATTCCTAACAGATCGCCAACCCTACTCATAATTTTGTAGAACTGTTTTTCAGTGATATGGCGATCTGGGTGTTGAATGGAAGGAAAGAGCCATTCAGATGCTAGTTTATGATCAAGCAGCCATTGACGATACAATAAGAGTTCTGTTTGAACTGGTTTAAGGTACAAGGTATTAGGCTTACCAGTTTTTCGATCATGAATGAACGCATTTTGTTTAATAGAACCGTCCAGATTAAAAATATCGGTCTGTTTTAAACCCATAACGTCACTCACTCGCAGTAGCGTAGCTTTACCAACTTGAAAAATCGTATAGTTACGTCGGCCAGCTTTAAAGTTATTGAGTAACGTATCTTGAACCTCTTTAAGAACGTTTGAATCTTTTATGGGTAAGACAACTTGTTGCATGTAAATGACCTCCAGTAAGAATATTTGCATTGCGTATCTACACGGGATATACTTGACTTGTAATAATAATTTAGGAGGGGAAAATATGGAACTTATTAAAGAACAAACACGCTTAGCAAAGTGGGGAAACTCGAAAGCTGCTAGAATTCCTAGCCAAATTATTAAACAACTGAAATTAGATGATAACCAAGATATGACAATAACCATTGAAAATGGATCAATTGTTTTAACACCAATAAAAAAGAACCCAACCAATATTCACGAACTATTTAAGGATTGGAAAGATGACGGGAAAAGGGATCACGAGCTTGATTGGGGAAAGTCAGAAGGCAATGAACTTCAATGGTAAGCCAAGGTGATATATTTTATGTTAACTTTAATCCAAGCCGTGGTCATGAACAGATGAATAAGCGACCAGCCATTGCTCTGAGCAATGATCTAGTCTGTCAGACAAGTAACATGACGATTGTGGCTCCAATTAGCAGTACCAAGCGTAATTTTCCAATGTATCATCGACTAACTAGTAGTCAAACAGTATATGGAAAAGTATTATTAGATCAAACCATAGCCTTAGATTTACGGGCAAGACATGTCACTGATGAAACTATTGTCGATCATGTATCGCGTGAAGAACTAGAAGAAATAATCACTTTGTACAAATTATTGTTTAGTATTGATGATAAATAGAAGAAGTCATTTCTCTAATATTAAAACAAATAACCCCCAACATCTATATTATAGATGTTGGGGGTTATTTTAACAATGATTTTGAGGGGCGATTTGGAGATTATAGCCCCCACTGGTAGGAGCAAAGCTGCTAAAGTGTATAAAAAATGCCATCACCTCGAGCCAAGGTAATAGTCTTCATAAGCAACTACCTATCCCAAAAAGTATGTTTTAACAAAAATTCCAATCAATATGACAACAGCTAACAATAGTGTAGTTTTAAAATATGGAACGCAACAAGAGTAAGTAATGATTCGGTGCTGCTCTTTTTATAGGTGTTATTTTTTTCGTGATATATCCTTAGCTTTCATAATATTCATTTCTTTCTCTATTTTTTTCTTTCTCTTATTATTTCCGGAAATAAAATATCCGATTAACCCAATATTTTCTTATTAAAATAGCCTAAGACATATTGCAATATTGTAGCGACAATGACAATTACCCAGAGTAATGCTGAGAATATATTCACAATTTAATATTCCTCTTTATTTTTTGACAAATCTTTAGCTTTCATTTTTTCGATTTCTTTGCTGGCTTTCTTCTTCCTATCCCCCAGTGCCTCTAACCAGATACCATTTAAAATTGCCTCTCCCACAATCAATAACGTTAGTTTGGTTAGTAAAGACTGATCCTTAGTAAAGATGATATAAACCATTAATAACAGAAAAGCAATTCCAGGAATCGCTCCAAACCATTTTGGCAAATATCTATCTAAAATGTAAAGGATAGCTACAATCAACATACCCATTAAAAGCCCTTTAAACTCACTCATGTTTTTCCTCCTTAAAATCTTCAATAATTTGTTTTGCTAAGTCTAACGATATTTTTTCGTCAATTACCAATTGCATAATTTTGTTTTCAAAGGTACTTGTATCATTCTGTTCAATTAAATCAATTTTTTGAATAATTTTATTCAAGCGCATTCTGACGGTCGGATAACTTACTTGATATACCTTTGCCAATTGCTTTAGAGAGCCCGAAGCATGTACTAACTGTTTAACAAATTCTTGGTCCGCTTGATCTAGTGTTAAAAACCAGTTCATATTTTTCCCCTCCTTAATTAAATAATATTTATTTTAAGTTAACATTATTTATAATAAATGTAAACAAAAGACATTATTTTTTATGTGTTGACCGATTTAATTTGACTCCGAATTTGACAAAAATAGTCTTTCAAAGCGATAACAATGCCGCTTTGAAAGACTATTTAAAAAGTATTTAGTACTAAATGGTTATTTAGATTTATAGACCCTAAAGCTGCTTTGGGGATTGTAATTTGGTGGTTCTCTATTCAGTTACTAACTGTTGGATAGTGTCGGATATGTGGATTTGTGTCTTATACTTCTTAAGGTCATGATTGTTAGTCGCTGTATTTCCCTTATGGTTTAACAAGGCATCTAGCGCTGCTAAGTTGCTAACATAAGTCTGATTAATGTAGGTGCGAGGCACAATACGTGCAACTTTAACATAGCTGCCCTTATGATACGCCATCACATAAGGATCTTTGACCCCAGGATTAAGCCCCGTCGTTAAGGTTAATTTGGTCCATTCATTACCCATCGTATTATCGGTGAACCAAGCGGTCCAGTAACCATTGGTCGCCTTATTGTTAGGAGAAATTTCCTTTTCACTAGGTAATTTAGTGTACCCGACTTTATAGGATAAAAACGGATCAAAGCGATCAATCGTCCCAATACCTTTATAATATCCCAAACATAAAATACCAATACTAACCAGTGCTAGTACGATCAAGCCACCTAAACCAAAAGTCCAACGACGATAACGACTTTTAAGCTTAACATCATGATCTATCTGGGTAGCCAAAGAGGGTTCTTTATCTTTTCTCATTGCAATCTCCTCGTTAAATAGAAGTTTTTCGAGTGAGATGTTAAACAATTGACTCAAAGCATGCAGGGTCTCTAAACTTGGCATATTCTTGCCAGTTTCCCAAGTTGAGACCGTTTGACGGGTCACATGTAATTTTTGAGCTAACGCTTCTTGGGTTAAGTTAGATTGTCTGCGCAAGGTCTTGATATCGTCTTTAAAGCTCAAATCTCACTCCTCCTAAATCATAATCAAGGATCTAAGGCAATCCTAGCAAGAATTACTAGCATTAGTCACGCAAATGTTACTTGCACAAGCCAATAAAGCCATTCTTCAGATCGTAATAACGTTCTGAAGAATGGCTTTAGAAATGATCAAAGGCCTAGTTAGTTATAGACCCTGATTTAGTTTTACTTTCTATGCTTAACAAATAGCAGTAAGACAAGTTGGATCAAGATGATAACAATAAAGAAAACCACTAGCACAATAAAAGCAGCTAATTTAGTTGCTGGCGTTTGAATCGTTCCAGCACCAGCAACTTTTCTAATGAAAATTACAAAGCTTAATATACTGAAGATGATTAGCCAAATAAGATTGCTTAGCCACCAAACTTTTAATTTCATGTGTTTGGAGTTACTCCTTCTTTTGGTAGTAATATGTACTAACTAATTGGCATAATAGAATTATACTGGTCAGAAAGGTAGCCGTCCCTATCGAGCCAAAACATCCACTATTCTTAAAAATCTCCGCGATAGGATATATATCATATGTTGAGAGACGTGTTCTAAGCCCTCGTTCAGTGTTCACCTTGATTAACTATGTTAATATAAACGTATAGACTAACGTAAAGGATGACGTAAAATGGCAAATAAGACAATATCTTCAATAGCTAAAGATTTGAAGATATCACGTGCAAGGGTTTATCAAATCATTGATATGCTTGATGACAACGAAAAACCCTCAAAAGACAGCAATGATAGATATATAATTGACGATAGTGTTGTCAATGCTATTCGTAAATACTATGCAAACAGTAACACCAAGTCTAAACAAGAAAAAACGTCACCAATTGACGATAAAGTTCTTGATATAATTCGACGTCAACTAGACGAAAAGGATAGACAAATTGAAAAGCTAACTCAATTACTTGACCAGCAACAACAGCTCAATTTGTCTACTAACCGTCAAAACGAAAAATTACTTGATACCTCTACGAACAACACCCCCTCAAAGGACGATAGCCCCTCGCAAAACGACGATACAGACGTTTTAAAGCCTACCGAAAGTAATTCTAAGTGGGAAGAAACAAAAACGCTTAAAAAGGGCTTATTCGGCTGGCTAAGACGTTAAAAATACCCCTTTGTCATATTATCGGCAAAGGGGTATAATACTGTTTGTAACTAAATTGAATAGACAAAAAAATTCCCTCGGTCGCCACCGGGGGAACACATAACCCTTATCAAAGTTTATGTGTTCATTTTACCTACTATTGTAAGATTTTTCAAGTGGGTAGAGTTGAATTTTTCTGGATCACGGGGGAGCCAAGCCCCGTTACTAGAGTGGCAACATTCTAGCCAAGCCAACTAATCTTACCTTTCGAGGACTGACAGCCGGTTAGCGGAGCTAATGAAACAAGTCGACAGGTCAAGTGAGAGCCGCCGCTATAAACTCCCACTAGGAATTAACCTATACTTGTATTTAGGTTGGTTCCGAACGGTGGCCCCACGTACGGGGCGGGCGGTAAAGCAGTACGAAAGTACAGGGCGATTACGCAAGGCCAGTGATCCAAACAACTAAAAATAAATGATTGCTGGCACCTATAAAGGGTGCTTTTTTTATAGGCTAAATTAGTTAGGCTAATCTACAAGCGCAATAGTAACAATACAAGTGTTTTTACGTGACGGTGATTCGTGACGAACAACAAAAAGTTTTCTTCTTCGCAAAACAAGGGGAAAACTATATCCCGCTCAGGTTCAAGCGTTCTGAACAGCAAAGGGCGAAACCAAAGTCAAGTTAGTTTTAAGTGTTTTTATAGAGTTTAGGGGGATTTGTTTTTGAGTAAGTCTGCAATTAAAAATCATTGGATAGAAAGTGTCTTGGTTGTTTTCCTAGTTGGAGTTACAGTTTTAAGTATTGGGTGGCATATTTATCGGTATGGTGGTGATTATTACTACATGCGAGTTAATGGTAGTAGTGAATCATTTCCTGTAACAGTTCCGGTTGGGATTACACAGAACGGCTATGTTTATCGTGGTATTGCTAAAGATAAGTATGGGAATCGGCAACGGTTAGAGGTTCACACGGTTGCTGATGATTTAGGGCCATTTCATAAGGGACAGATCATTAGAATTACATATAATCCTAAATTTGGTGTGACTAATTATAAGAAAGTTAGCCGTGATCAGGTTCCACCATTGGCTAGAATTCACTAACTTTCCTAAAATAAGAATGCTGTTAAAATAGGCTTTGATTTGATCGTTTTACCTAGACCAATTTAATTTCACAAAGTAAAAAACAAGTACCCCTGCTAACACGGTGTTAGTGGGGGTACTGTGATTAATGGGGATTATGTTAACTTGATTAAATTGAGTGGTTGCGTATATTTCTGACCATGCTATACTATGCTTGTACTGCATGACATGGCATTACACACTACTTTCAGTAACTTAACTGCACAATAAAAAGGCCTACCCTTAATTGGATAGACCTTTTTAGTATTGCAACAAATTTTTACCATGTTATACTATGCTTGTGTTCAGGCATGAGACACTTCTTTCATTTTGAACTGGGTGTAATTGATCTGAGTTGACGCAGATTAATTCTCTCTAAAAGTATAGTAAAAAGGCCTGTTCTTAACTGGATAGACCTTTTTATTATGTCAATTTTAATGCTATTATAATAATGTGTGTTATCTATATTACTTGGGGGAGCGGCTATCTGTTTAGGTAGTCGCTTTTTTATATTGCAATTTAATGAGAATGATCTAAAATGAAGTTGTCCTACTTAGTTTAGGACTCATGGTATTCCGTTTCGAAGTGACAACTTCTTAGTTAGCACTTACCCGGGTGTTCACTTTTTTAGTATTGCACCAAGCTTGCATAGTGCTATAATCATGCTTGTGTCTCCGACATGACACAAACACCTACTTCATAATAGTGTGACAATTCTAGCAAAATCATAAAGGCCCGTCATTAATTTGATAGGCCTTTTTGTGTGCTAACAAGCAACCTAAGCAACTTTATACGCTAAAAGGTGTAAAAACTAGTTAAAAGCTGTCAATTCCTTATGCTCCCACGTTTTGCTCGTCCGCTACCATTGACAGCAAACAGTTAGTTTTTTTGAATCTTAACAAGAATCTAACTGCTATATTCGTTTTTAAAGGCCTTATTTCTCGTTTCTAGAGATTTTGAGACTGTTTATATATATTTATACCAAAGCAAAAATAAAAAGCCCTCAGCAGGCTTTTAGAGGGCTAAATAACGAAGCCAGGACGATTAATAATATCTTCTTTTCTTTTTTGCAAAACATAAGTATACAGGGAATCATACAAATTCTTTTTGATCTCGTCAGGTTCATTGAAAGAAGCTTCAAACAATTCTTGAATATCAACTTGCCAAGGATCAGCAAGCATTTCATCAATTGGTTTTAATACTTTCTTTTAGTCCAGCTTAATTACTCCTAACATTAAAATAATAATTTCAATTTAGATACGCAGTTCTTAAAGTTAGTTATTCAAATTTTGTTGCCAGGTTTATGAAGATTCTCTGCATAAAGCAATTAAAAAAATTTGGTTGAAAGCAGCGGGATATGCAACAATTTTTAGCATTTAAAGCATAACAAACTTAGAACGTGTTTAGAATCTTTTCAAGAGTATTCGCAGGAAGGCTAAGCTAATC
>NZ_JAKZEQ010000063.1:0-7435 GCF_022549155.1 Lactiplantibacillus sp. ME-2 | reverse complement strand
TCACTAATCGAATTATTAGTACAATGATCCGTTCAACAATCGTCCCAATGTATTACAAAGACTATTTTGTTAATTTTGCACCAGAACCTTTTTCTGCACTTAAAAGGTGAAAACGTAAAATCCCCATCAAGCACTTGAATCATGTGTTTGATGGGGATTTTGGAGTTTCTGGTGAATAATTCAGGTTTCACTTTAATACTTACTTTTGAACGTTCCCATTCTCCACGCTAACCGGCCGATAAACCACCTGATAAACCACCAACATCACTGCGAAGACGACCAATGAAATAATCATTGAAACTCGTGTTGAAGCGTTGAATAATAGGAAGACTAGTACGGCGCAGAAGAAAATCAAGCTGACCCAATCAGTCACTGGGTAACCTGGCATCCGGAAGGCTTTGGCTCCTGCTGGGTTAGCCTGGCGGTATTTGATATGACACCATAACAGGATGACCCAAACTAAGACGAAGTTGATCGTTGAAACCCCGGAAATCAGCGTGAAGACGCTAGCTGGCATGAAGTAGTTCAAGATAACGATGATGAACAACACTAAAGTCGAGAAGTTCAAGGAGTCGTTTGGCACCCCACTCTTGCTTAACATCATGAACCGCTTTGGTGCGTTACCCCCATGACTCAGGGCGTGCAACGTCCGGCTGGTACTGAAAAGACAACTGTTGGTTGCGGATAAGGCGGCGGTCAAAACCACAAAGTTCAAGATACCGGCAGCCCCGGTGATCCCGATACCAGAGAACACTTGAACGAACGGACTAGCCGTTGTGGTGATCCCATTCCAAGGGTAAACGCTCATGATGGCGATCATAGACCCCACGTAGAACAACCCGATTCGAATTGGCAAACTGTTGATAGCCTTAGGCAAGTTGGCTTCGGGATCGTTCGTTTCCCCAGCGGTCAACCCGACCATTTCAATCCCGACAAAGGCGAAAACAACCATTTGGAAGGACATCAAGAACCCGTAACCCCCGGTTGGGAAGAACCCACCGTGATTGACTAAGTTAGCGAAGGAGGCCGTTTGACCATCGACCTTGAAGTGAATAATGGCTAAAGCGAACCCGACGACAACCAGAATAATAATGGCTAACACTTTGATCATCGAGAACCACGATTCCATTTCCCCGAACGCCTTCACATTCACCCGGTTGGTCAAATACAACAGGATCAAAATCACGAACGGCGCTACCCACTGCGGCAGGCTTGGGAACCAGTATTTAATATAAATCCCGGTTGCAGTTAAATCGGCCATTGCTAAACTGATCCAGCAGAACCAGTACAACCAACCCGTAACGAACTCCATCCGATCACCCAGGTACTCTTTTACAAAGTCCAAAAATGAATGCTTGCTGGTATCGGATAACAGCAGTTCCCCGATTGCCCGCATCATGAAGAAGCAAAACAGGCCGACAATGAGGTAGGCCAAAATGATCGATGGGCCAGACGTCCGGATGGCGCTCCCAGATCCCAGGAACAGACCAGTCCCAATCGCCCCACCGATGGCAATCATCTGGATATGGCGACTCTGTAGCGACCTAGATAGTTTTTTCTGATTCTTACTCGTTTGCATACATGCTCTCCTTTTCTCTGACTGAGGGTCCACCGGGTGGTTCTGGCTGACACAAAAACGACGCCCCTTGCACCTACCACACGTTATGGTAAGTACAAGGGGCGTCGTAACGCTGTTCCACCCAAGTTTCACAGTTCCTTATGAACTGCCTTTAATCGCTGATATCGGTTGCGCAACCTGTTTGATGTTTCTGCCATTTTCTAGTACTGGCTCTCAGCAACTCGCCAGCTCTCTGTCCGTCTTAAGACTTCTTGCTTCACATTCTACTTTAATATTTTTAAAATGCAATGGGTAGGAATAACGAACATTAATTTGGAATAGTCTACAAACGTTATTATTTCGCTGGCTTGTCACAGGTTAAAATCCCTGAAAAAAAGTTTTTTTATTCTAAAATTAAAATATGGTAGATTGCAAATTTAATCCGAATTTTTTGACAAATTAGTCAGCATCACTTGGTAAGGTGTTTGCCAGTTAAGTACTTTAAGGGGGCGTTGGTTAATTTCGAGTAACGTCGTTGTTAAATCTTGAGCACTAATGTGCTCAAAACAAGTCCCCTTAGGGTAAAAATAACGTAAGTTCCGATTGAATCGTTCATTACTGCCGCGTTCAGCGGGCGTGTAAGCATGGCAGTAATAGGTCTGAATACCGTATTGTGGTTCAAATGACACTAGATTGCTAAACTCAGTTCCACGATCGACAGTAAAGGTGTGTACCGGTCCCTTAAAAGTTGTTAGAAACATAGTTAGGGCTTCATTAACAGTCGCCGCTGTCCGATCTTTTAATCGGTAAGCCCAAAGAAAACGTGATTTGCGATCAATTAGCGTTAATAAAGCAGCCTTGCTATGTCCACGAGGTCCAACCACTGTATCTATTTCAAAATCACCGATGCGGTTACGTTGGTTAATCACAACTGGTCGTTGTTCAATTGAACGCCCTAATGATTGATTATATTTAGAACGTTGGTCGAGGTTACGCCGTTGGCGTAGCCCATGTTCAGGTAGTTCACTCAAGGAGAATTCAATTTTCCCCTGATATAGCCAATTATAAATAGATTTAGTGGCTAGTTTAAGCTCATGCGCAATCACTTCTGGTGACCAGCTTAGACGTAAATGGTTTAGAATGGTTTGCTTTAATTTGGCATTCAGTTTAGTTTTTCGGCCACAATGCGCCCGTTTATATTCAGCGTTGGCCTGTGCTAATTCAGCTTGATAAGGTTGACAACGAGATAATTCATAAGAAATCGTAGACGGAGATCGTTTTATCCGCTCAGCCATTTGGATATTGGTCAGTCCTAGCTCACAAAAGGTTTCAATTTTAATTCGTTCAGAATAGGTTATACTAGACAAAAGATCAGCTCCTAAAAAATGGGTTTGTGGTAAACACCATTTTAAAGGAAGCTGATCTTTTTTGTCCGAACAGCGTTCGGATTAATTTTACAATCTACCTAAGTAACTTACCGAAAATAGCAAGACTTTAAAATACTAAGGTACCATAGTACTAAAACTCTATAATACCTTAGTATTTTAAAGGGAGGCATGGTGGCAGTATGGAGAATACAATGGTTTTGAGTGTGAATTTAGTATAGCATTAAAGGTTATTGAAAAGAGCATTGAGACACTTTGGTACTAAAGTGTCTCAATGCTCTGATTTTTAAAGATGATGTCTTTTATCATAGTCTTCGTTGTAAGCTGCCTTTATTTCTGAATCAGTAAGATAGTGGTCTAAAAATAGTTCTTTCGTTACTTGACTGAAAGACTTGTCTTCTAAAATAGCGTGCCGTTTAATCATCTTTTGAATACTTTCTGGTAAATAAACTGAATATTGTTTTTGTCTTTTATCCCTTTTGAAAAAATTACGAATTTTGTCGAATTGTTGTAACCGTACTTCTTCTTGTTCCGGTGAAATCTTCTTGATAGGTGTTTCTTTTGAGGAAAAAAGTGTATCGAACTTCTCCCCCTCCTGATTAGAGTCAATATTGATTGGTTTTCTTTTTCTATTAGCCATTTTTCTCACTCCATTTTACTAATGTATTTTGATAATCTTAAGTATTGTAAGCCTGCCTTGTTGTCGGGGTTGTATTCATGAGTCGCCATGTTAGCTACTCCGGCATCAGCAACATCTATACTACGAGATATTTCAGATAATGTCTGAAACTTATCTTTTTTTATACTGTTAGCAGTTTCGTTACTGTGATTAGTATGTGATGTCATAGTTATGACATATCCACCAACATTTAAATGGCTGTTTATTTCATTTTGGACGTTTTTTATAGTGTTTTTGAGTAATTGCATACCAATTAATGCTTGATATTCAGCCTGGACGGGAATAATGACATAGTTGCTAGCTGCCAGAGCATTGACTGTTAACAATCCTCTTGATGGTGGACAATCAATTAAAACATAGTCGTAGCAACTTTTAATTTTGTTAATGGCTTTTTGTAGAACTATTTCGCGCATTGTAGCACTTACAAGATTAAGCTCAACATCAGATAAAAATAAAGTTGAAGGAGCTAAATCTAAGTTTTGTTTAATTGGTAGAATAACATCAATCAAGTCAGTTTTCTTCATCATGACATCTGATATTGTCTTTTTATTGTCATGCAGAATTTTTGACATGTTACTTTTTAATGTCGTCAAGCTTGATTGTGGATCAATGTCGATCATCAATACTTTTTTATTATAAACACGTGCTAAATTTTCACCGACTTCACTAACAGTTGTTGTTTTACCAACACCGCCTTTTTGATTTGCAAAGGAAATTACGACTGCTTTTCTCATTAGTTTTCCTCCCATAAGTACTTTAGTACTGTTCTGATGTAATTATTATAGGTTGAATTTAGGCAAAACGCAATAGGACTTTGGTATTTTGACCCTTAAGTACTAAAGTATCAAATTTGAATGCCTGAATATAAAGATTTACAAAATTATATATATAAAGCTTTTTAAAATAGTATTTTAAGACTTGGGTATTAAAGTACTTAAATACTTAAAAGTTATAGTACTGCTATTTCTAATTGTTTGTAGGGCGTTTCTGAAAAATGGTTTTAAAATAATAGTGTACATCTGTCTTTACTTAATATATAATAATTATAAACCAAATAAAAAAAGCGTTGATTAAAGAGTTACTCCAAATAACTCTTTAATCAGCAAACCAAGTACCAGGATACTTGATCGCCTTTAACGCTCGTCTTTATAGATGGCTAGCTAGCGTATGAACTACTAAAAGTAGTCAACACTAGTTGCCTGATAGGAATATTATACTAAACCTATTGGGATTATGCCAGTCGAAAAGTCGAGTTAAACGCATACATAGGTTTAGTTAAAGCAGATTAAGTTACCCCAGTGGGCGGCTTAATCTGCTTTTTGTTTGCTTAAGGCTAAAAGGGAGAAGTACTTCATGTTTGTCGAAACCTGTTAAGCTAATCCCAATTAAAAATTAAATAAACAAAAAATCCCCGTGAGGCTAATCACGGGAACTCATGGAACTACCAAAGAATGAGTTAATTGTACTCGTGCCAGTTACGTTTGGCAAGGGTGCAGTTTGATGAATTTGACCGCCCTAAGAGCCAAGTTGGGGTTTAAATACCAAGTAGCCACGTTAACTGGAGCGATTGCTTAAAAATCTAGTGTTTGAACGTTTAATTTTAATACATAAAAATGATGACTAAGAACGCTACGGCGTTCTTTTTTAGTAGGGGGTGAGCAGTATGTCAGCGATGGAAACAGCACAACAAGCGATTGATTTGATCTTGCATCAAGGGTTACGGGAAACTAAATCCCGGCATAGTAACGTCTTGAAGTTAGAAAAAGCGATTCCGGAAAAGCAAAATAAGCAAGGTGCGATTGCCATGTATCGCAGTAAAGCCCAAATGGCGAAAAGCTGGGGGACGATTTATACCTCCAAAGAAGCCGTCTATGATAACTATGCGACTAGCACGCATTGGACACCCAATGTTTTCAATTATCTCACCTATACAGATGCGTCCAAACATTATGTTAAAGGGGCTAAAGAGCAAAATTTAAGTCAGATCAATACGTTAGTGGTTGACGTTGACTACCGTGATGCTGAGGAGCGCCAAGCAAAGTTTGCCGAGGTTTGGGACACGGCAATGTTGGACGTCCAGTTTATGCCAACCTTAATTTTGGCGACCCAGAAGGGCTATCATATCTACTATGTCTTTGATGAGCCAGTGTTCGTCCGTCGTCATGCTAATGGAAAATTGCCAGCCGTCAGGGCTGCTAAAGCGATTGCTAAGTCGTTAAAGCAATACTACGCGCAAAAATTACCAGCGGTCGATGTGACTTGCAACAGCTTTGGCGTTTTCAGAGTTCCGCGACCAGACAATATTGAGTACTTTGAGCCTAAAATGACGGTTGACTTCCAAGCTTTAATGACTTGGAGCATTAATTTTGCGAATGACCAGCACCAAATTAAGCCCCAAAATACTCAACGGTCTTTTATGGCTCGGCGGACTAGTCGCCAGATTGACCAACCGTGGTTTCAAGCCTTAATTAACCAAACGGACATTGATCAAAACGTGGGCTATGGTCGGCATAATACAATCTTCACGCTGGCCTTGGCTTGCTATTCCTCAAATGTCTCGCAAGCCCAGTGTTTTGATATTTTGGACGAATTTAACAGCAATCTTAATCACCCGCTGGCGACACAGCACGTTCAAAAAGTCATTTCCGATGCTTATTCAGGTCAGTTTCATGCGGCTAGCCGTGAATATGTGAATGCGTTGCTAGAAACCTGGGTTCCCGATGCTGACAGGCGGGTTTATTTGCAGCGTTCGCAAACGACCTGGTATAAGTATGCGAAGCCGCGTACAGAACGCGTTAATAGTCACGTTCATGAATGGCAAGCTGATCTTATGGCTTATTTTAGCCAAAGAACTTCCCAGGACAATAACTGGTTTACCAGAACGTCTTTACGGCACATTTCTAAAGAATTAAATATTTGCTTAGGTAGTCTAACCAAGGCCCTGAAAGAACTAATTGACCAGGGCTTAGTTTATCGTGAAAAAGGTCATGGTCGGCAAGCAACCATGTTTGCGACCCGGCGCAGCCTATTGCAACATGCGATGGCACTCAAACAAGCCCAACGGTTAAACTATTGGCTAATGGTAGCGCGCTTCTTGGACCCAACTGAACAATTACTGGCGTTACGACGATTCAGCTTAACCAGTGCCCCAGAAACGACTAAAGTTGAGCAACTGAGATTGGTGGATACGGGCTAAAATTTTGTGTTCTAAAATGCCATTACGTACCTATAGTTCTGGACAAGTGTGTTTTGGTTGGGGGTGTCCAGGTTATTGGGATTAAGGTTGGTGCTAAACTAGGGTGTTTTTCAGATATTAGTGGTCCCGTAGCCTCCAAACCGTTTAGCGTTAGTTATTAACGACAGACATTCAAATTTGGATTGGAGCGTCTTGGCCGAGGCGGGGGTTAAGACGGGAAAGTTCGGACAGACGTTATGAGCATGAGTTCTCGCTTTTGATTGGCAGTGATTAGGCTGGCACAATGTGTTACATACGGACATATTGGTGGTGCAGAAAATTATTGGCACTGTAAATGTCTGGATTTTGTTAGGGCTATATCATATGGTGCAGGTATTGCCGTGCAACCTGTACAGAATAATATTGTTGATACGGTGGCGTTAGCCCAAAAAGGGTTTAAAGTTGATCCATCAAGGTTAGATGGACAGATGACCAAGTACAATGGGATTGATCAAAATACGATTGGCTATTTAGATCTGTCGGAAGTGGTTGCCTCTGATAATTTAAAGACCAATGCCATTCCTAAGAACGTGTTTAGAATCTTTTCAAGAGTATTCGCAGGAAGGCTAAGCTAATCA
>NZ_JAKZEQ010000062.1:0-7677 GCF_022549155.1 Lactiplantibacillus sp. ME-2 | reverse complement strand
GATGATTAGCTTAGCCTTCCTGCGAATACTCTTGAAAAGATTCTAAACACGTTCTTAAAACCTGTCTCAAATATTGACTTCAATCCAGCTTGAAGCCAAAGAGTTGCATGGCTTAATTGACGAGTTCGGTAAAACGTATCTGAAAAATGAAGCAACATTTCAAGAAAGTTTTTTAGCATGCCAAATAACTGAACTTGTCGATAATAATTGAATATAGCTAAAAAGGTAGCTCAATAAGCCAAAAAGTTTATTGAGCTACCTTTTATGTTTTTAAAAAATTAATTTAAGAAAAGCTAAATTAGCATCGTCAAAAAAGATTTCATGACTTTATTCACCGGTGCCCTCTAGTGGGCCTTCCTGCTGAATCGCGTCATCTTTGGTCTTTTCATCAGTTCCCTTAGCGTGTTTTACTGGAGAATAAATTGAGAAGACCTTCATAGTTTTACTACCAGCGTTAATTACATTGTGCCAAGTATTATCTGGAATAATTACTGCTTCACCAGGATGAATCTCACGGTCAATCGTCAATTTGTTTTTATCTTTGCCCATTTGAACGTGACCAACACCGTCTACTAAATAAATGAATTGGTCATTGCCATGGTGAATTTCCATTCCGATATCACCACCACCAGCTGGAATTGCCATCAAAGTGACTTGAAAATGATCACCCGTCCACAAAGTAGTTCGATAATTGTCATTAGCTAAGGCAGCGGCCTTTAAATCTGGAGCAAATGGTTGTGGGCCATAATCTTTAAGTTCTAAGTGCTTCTCAGTCATTTTACTGCTTCCTTTCTATACAAATTAAGTATAACACATTATTTGAGATAGACCATAAAATATGTTTTGGCTAGCCTAAAAAGTAAGGTGGTGTGGTTTTATAGTTGGTTTGCTTAAATGGCTATTTAGATTAACTGTCCATCTAAATTAATTGTCAAACTAATCTTTTGATAATGTGCTTAGCTTGATGATTTGTGGAGAAAAATTAAATTCAAAATTACTTATTAATGATAATATGTCAGGCACTGGATGTAAGCTAGTTCCTGAGACAACTTTTAAGAGAGGGTATAATAAGTCAATCGTCTCTTAGAACGTGGAAAACTACCTGTACGGCATCATGCAAAATCTATTTGGTGTTTGGTGGAATAAACAAGCGGCTAGAGAATACGCGGCCAAACACCCCGAAGAAGAAAAGCCAGCCGACAACGACAACAGTGGGTTGTACTACTAGTCCTAAAAGGCTGCAAAATCCTTTCTAAACGGTTTTGAGACCTTTATGCTTAAGCTATATTTAACTGGCTTAAACAGAAGAACAGGGGCTTTTAAATAAGTGTCGGAGCTAACTAGCTCAAAAGTTCAGCCTTTAGATCAATGCCAACCTCAAGTGGTCTGAGGCCAGGGTTTTATCTATTGATTAGATACTCAAAAGGTAGTATAATGGTAGTATTAAAAGAAAGGAGATGAGACAATCATGGCAGTTAAGGAAAAGAAACGGGTCCAAGTCAAGATTGATAAAGATTTGGCCGATGATACCGAAGCAGTTTTAAGCGAATTGGGCTTAAATCCAACCACGGCCATTAACATGTTTTACAAGCGGATTGTTGCTAATGGTGCTTTACCTTTTAATGTGTCTTTAAGCGAAGAAGAAAGAGCTAATTTACGCTTTTTAAAGGCGACCGAAGGGACACCAGTCACCGAGTTCAAAGACGCTAAAGAGGTCGCTGATTGGCTCAACGATCCAGATGAGGACTAATGACTTAGTCAGCCTATACGTTAGTTTTGTAGAAACTAACGGTGGCAAGTCTCGGCCAGTTTTAATTCGTCGGGTATCAGAACAGACGGTCGAGGCTTTTAAAATTACTAGTCAATATGAAAAGAAGTCGGCTTATATCAAGCAACAATATTATTCGATTCAAGATTGGCAATCCGCTGGGTTGAAGAAACCTTCCTGGGTCGATCTTGGTAATATTTATCGCTTTCCCAAAGCCGGTTTAAACTTTAAAGGAATCGGTCATTTAAGTAAGCTAGATCAAAATAAAATTTCAGATTTTACGCTTGACCTAAAATCAAAAAGAAGAGGTAAGGGTAAAAAAATAATTCAACAGCGATCAAGTAAAAGGAAGCACAAAGAAAGTAAAGCAGAGCTTACACAAAGAATTCAAAAACAGTTAAAAGACTTTGCTAAACACAATCCAGAAATTAAGCTAAAAAACAATCCTGAAAATAAAAACGATCGGCCTAGTTATTAGGTTGATCGTTTTTTAATTTATCCGGTTTATGGGCGTTAACATAGTCAGCAAATGTTTTTAAAAGTTCTTCGGTTTGTTCGACCGAGAGGTTATTAGCTTGAAAGTACTTTTCTAATAAAGCCCCTTTTTGAATTAATCGGCGAGAGCGGGCTTTGCGGGCTTGCCGATTTTCATAGTATTTGGATTGTCGTAATTTAAAATCTTCCCGATCCATTTTCTCTTTCAAACGATCTTTTTGCGCAACCAATTTTTCGTATTGATTAGCCATCATTATCACCACTTAGTTACAATTGGTTATTTGATTCATGGTTTAAAACCGTTGCTATTTTTTGCGCGAGGTCTTTGATCTTTTGATTCGATAAATTGGCGTAATCTAAATTTGACGTTTTAATAATTTGCTTGCCAAGGTTTTGTTCAATCTTACTTTTTTCAGCTTTGATCCTTTGATTAAGCTGTTTTAATTTAGCTTCTTGTTTTTCCAATGCCGATTGGGTCATCTTAACTCCTCCTGTCAAATTTGTATATAATTAATAAAAATAATAACACCTGAATCAATCCAAGTCAACATAAATGTTGAAAAAGCGAAGCGTGAGGCGTACACTAACAGTAAATATAAGGGAATCAGAAGACCGAGTGGAACGAGGTCAATGCGCACTTACACACAACAACTAAAGTTGGTTGTGTTATTGTGCTAAAACCTTGTATCAGAAGTCGCCGTTGGCGACAACAAAAGCAAACCCATAAACCCAAAGAAAGGTGGTGACCGACATGGCAATTTTTCACATGAACTTTAGTAATATCAGTGCGGGAAAAGGGAGAAGCGCCATTGCCAGTTCCGCTTATCGAAGTGGTGAAAAGTTATTCGATCAAAAAGAAGGTCGAAGCTATTTTTATGCTCGGTCAGTCATGCCAGAAAGCTTTATTTTGACGCCAAAAAATTCACCTGAATGGACGAGTGATCGAGAGCAGTTGTGGAATGAAGTTGAAAAGAAAGATCGTAAATCAAACTCACGGTATGCAAAAGAGTTTAACGTGGCTTTACCGGTAGAATTAAGTGAATCCGAACAGAAAGAATTACTGACAAAATATGTACAAGAAAATTTTGTTGATGAGGGCATGGTAGCTGATGTGGCAATTCATAGAGATCACCCAGATAATCCGCACGCTCATGTTATGCTAACTAATCGTCCATTTAATCCAGACGGAACATGGGGATTAAAAAGTAAAAGAGAAAATATATTAGATGAAAATGGGAACAAGACTTATACAGGAAATAGTCGTTTTCCAAGATCAAGAAAGGTGTGGCTAGTTGATTGGGATAAAAAAGAAAAAATAACTGAATGGCGGCACAATTGGGCGGTTAGTGTAAATCAAGTTTTAGAGCAAAAAAATATTCCCGATCGGATCAGCGAAAAATCATTTATCGAGGAGGGAATAGATGATACCCCAATGCAACATGAGGGAATCAATAGTAAGCGGCATGAAAGAAAAGAATTTAACCAAGAAGTTAAGGACTATCGCAAGGCCAAAGCCAGTTATAAAAATAACCAAGAAAAAGTAATCAATAGAGGTCATTTAGATAGCCTAAGTAAACACTTCTCGTTTAATGAAAAACGGGTAGTTAAAGAGTTAAGCCATGAACTGAAAACTTATATCAGTTTGGAGAACTTAGATGATAAGCGGCGCATGCTATTTAATTGGAAAAACAGCACCTTAATTAAACATGCGGTTGGTGAAGATGTGACTAAACAATTATTGACAATTAACCAACAAGAAAGCTCACTCAAAAAAGCAGATGAACTCTTAAATAAAGTGGTTGATCGCACGACTAAAAAACTTTATCCAGAGCTTAATTTTGAACAGACCACGCAAGCTGAAAGACGAGAATTAATTAAGGAAACCGATAGCGAACAAACAGTTTTCAAGGGTAGTGAATTAAACGAACGTTTAATGAACATTCGTGATGATTTGTTGACCCAACAATTATTGACCTTTACCAAACGGCCATACGTTGGCTGGAAGTTATTAATGCAACAAGAAAAGGAAGTCAAAATCGAACTGAAATATACGCTGATGATTCATGACGATAACTTAGAAAGTCTAGAACACGTCGATCAAGGGTTACTAGAGAAATATTCACCAACCGAGCAGCAAAAGATTACTCGCGCAGTCAAAGATCTACGGGCAATCATGGCCGTTAAGCAAGTCATTCAAACGCAATACCATGAAGTATTGAAAAGGGCCTTTCCCAAAGGTGATTTAGATGGATTGCCATTGATTAAACAGGAACAAGCCTATACAGCCGTGATGTACTATGATCCTGTTTTAAAGCCATGTCAGGCCGAAACGATTGAACAGTGGCAAACAAATCCACCACAGGTGTTTAGTCCCCAAGAACATCAACAAGGACTAGCTTATTTATCGGGACAGCTTAGCTTAGATCAGTTAGAAAATCATCACTTACAACGGGTTTTAAAGCATGATGGCACTAAACAACTCTTTTTTGGCGAATGCAAAGCCGATCCGACGATTAAGAACAGTCAGATCGAGAAAATCCAAAAACAGTTAAAAGGGCAACAAGCCAAGGACGACCAGTACAGAAAAGCAAATATCGGACATTATCAACCACTGAACTACAAGCCAGTTAGTCCAGACTATTACTTAAAGACGGCCTTTAGTAACGCAATCATGACCGCCCTATATGCCCGTGATGAAGATTACCAACGGCAAAAACAGGCGCAAGGTTTAAAGGAGACTGAGTGGGAAATGACGAAAAAGCAACGGCAACACCAAACCCGGAACCGGCATGAAGATGGGGGCATGCACTTGTAATCGGAATAAAAAATGCACCGTTAAACCTGGTTAAAAGCGGCTGAACAAGGCAGAACAGAATTAGAACAGAAGCTCAATCATAAGGAGTGAACGAACATGACCACTGTTATCTTAGCTGAAAAACCCAGTCAAGCCCGTTCATACGTCCAAGCCTTTCAAAAGAGCACAAAAAAACAGGGTTACTATACGGTTAGTGACCCTGTTTTGCCCGATAATACGCTTGTCACGTATGGTCTCGGACATTTAGTTGAACTAGCCACACCGGATAAATATGATCAGAAATACCAGCAATGGGCCTTATCTAATTTACCGATTTTCCCAGACAAATACAGGTTTGAAGTGTCAACTAGTAAAAGAGCGCAATTCAAGATCGTTAAAGATCTGTTAACGAAAGCCGATACCATTATTGTGGCCACCGATAGTGGTCGAGAAGGGTCAAATATCGCGTGGTCGATCATGAACCAAGCGCATATTGATGTTAAGTCGAAAACGATTAAGCGCCTTTGGTTGAATAGCCTAGAAAAAGACGCGATTATTACCGGCTTTAAAAATCTTGGTGATTGGCACAAAGACTATTTGGCTTATAAAGAAGCCCAAACCCGTCAAATTAGTGACTGGTTAATTGGTATGAATGGCAGTCCTTTATATACTTTGTTATTAAGACAAAACGGGGTACGCGGGGTGTATTCGATTGGTCGAGTACAGACGCCAACCTTATATATGGTCTATCAAAGAGACCAGGCAATCAAAAACTTTAAGCCAGAACCTTATTTTGAACTAAATGCTGAAATTCTTGCTAATCAGCAAAAATTTGTCGCAAAATTAGACCCCTATCAGCGATTTAAAGATGAAGCAGGACTAATAACATTCATGCAAACTAAGCACGTTCAGGAAGGCTCACAGGACGGTTTAATCAAGGACGTCCAAAAACAAGGCAAAAAGCGTGCTAGTCCCCAACTATTCTCACTATCCAGTCTCCAAAGTGCCATGAATAAACGTTATCACGCCAGCGCCAGCCAAACCTTAGCGGCTATTCAAAGCTTATACGAAGACAAACTACTCAGTTATCCCCGCACCGATTGTGCTTATATCACTGATGAAGAATTTGAGTATTTAGTGGCTAATCTGACGAAGTATCTGGGGTTAGTCTCTAAGCCAGTCGCTTTAACCAATACCACCCCAAATAAGCGCTATGTTAATGGAAAAAAGGTTGAAGAACACTACGCCATTATCATGACTAAAGTCGTGCCGACGAAAGAGAAACTAGCCAGCTTGCCTAAATTACAGCAACAAGTCTATGACTTGGTTTTAAGAACCACATTAGCCATGTTTGCTGATCCGTACGAGTACGAGGAAACTACCATTATTACCCAAGTTGGTGACGCCAATTTTAAAGCAACCGGTAAGGTCACAACTAAGCAAGGTTGGCAAGCTTTATTTGATGATCACAAAACCGACCAGCAAGAGGCAGCCACCTTACCGATCGTTCACCAAGGCGACCAAGTTCAAGCGAATCTGCAAACACCGCAAAAAGAAACGACACCACCGGTGCCCTTTACCGAAGGTACCTTAATTACGGCCATGAAGACGGCCGGTAAAACACTTGATGATGAAGAAGCCCAAGCGATTCTTAAAGATGTGCAAGGCATTGGAACGAGTGCAACCCGGGCAAATGTGCTGGAAGTGTTAAAGAAGCGCGGCTATTTAGTTACTGAAAAGAACAAGCTCCACGTCAGTGAAGCGGGGATTACTTTATGTAAAGCGGTTGAACTCGAACCCTTGTTAACTAGCCCAGAGATGACAGCAAAATGGGAGCAAGCATTACAGCAAATCAGTACCGAAGAACGCACCCCAGATAACTTTTTGAGCCAGATTAAGAAGTTTGTGGCGAAGTTAATTGCTGATGTTCCCACGCAATTGACTGGCAGTGCAGCCATTAAGCAACAAATCGATCACCAACAGCAAGCGCAAAAAGCCGCCGAAGTATTCTTAGAAACACCGCAAGCGACCGTTTTAAATAAACAGAAGTTTTACATTGTGAAGCCCAAGCAAGGTGAAGATTTTACCCTGCCCAAGAAATGGAGCAGTAAGACCCTCGGGAAGACCGCGATCAAAGCACTGGTCACCAAAGGGGAAACCAGCAAACTAAAGGGTTTCAAGAGCAAAAAGGGAAAGTCGTTTGACGCCAAGTTAAAGCTCGACGGCCATAAATTAAGTTTTGATTTTGATTAGAACCTGCCTACCGCCCTGCACTACGTTCCGGTTGGTGAACCCGTCATTTAGGTTCACTTTTACAATCCTAAAAGTAAACCCAAACAACGGGTGAGATTAGCAAAGCAAAGGAAATCATGAAATGGATAACGAATTAACAGTCATTGGGAGTGAATTACCGGTTTTGCAGACTAAAGGAGCCTACAAGTATTTAAAAGAAATTACTGGAAATGGAGCTTACTATCAAGTGGCTTGGCAAAAATTAGCCGATGGCTACGTTGCCCTTTATGGCACGACCCCGATTCAAATAAGATCATTGCCAACATTGAATGATATTTTTGAAGATGAGGAGGGGTAACTTATGCCAAATAAAGCAGATGTTAAGGCT
>NZ_JAKZEQ010000061.1:0-7696 GCF_022549155.1 Lactiplantibacillus sp. ME-2 | reverse complement strand
CATATGAAGTATTTTTTGACAAACCGTTGCACTTAGTTTGACAATTCGCCCCACACACTTTCACCACGCCCTATAACTTTGTACAACGCGATGTCTTTAGCCACCTAATCTCCAATAATAGACAATAGCCGCCAGAGCTAATCACTGACCGGTTGTACTTCAAAACCTGCTGCTGTCAAGACTTGGTTAACATCGGCGGCCTGTTCACTATTCACGTGGAGCTCAATCACTTTTTCAGCCTGGTGATTTACGACCATTAACGTCTGAATACTTAAATCGTGTTCTGTTAAGACCTTTCCGATGGCAAAAATTACGCCGACATGGTCATGATGGACCACCACCCGAGTTACGATTCCCGGCTGGCCGTAACCAGCAATATTTAAGAACGCATCCAAGATATCATTATTAGTAATGATGCCCACAACTTGGTCGCCCGTCATGACTGGTAGTACGCCGATCTTATTTTTCCGCATCGTTGCAATCGCTGTTTCTAACTGAGCGGTTGCTGCGACAGTTTGAACCGCCGTTTCCATGATTTGATCCACCGTCGTCTTAGTAAGTAAGTAAGTAATTTAATTCATACACCGACAAACTCGTGGCCTGTGATGGCATCGCACGCTGAATGATACCATGCGTGATCAAGCCGACCATTCGATTACCTGCCATGACGGGTAACCGATGAATCGCATTTTTCTTCATTAATTCGACCGCCACACTGATCGTCGTTTTAGGACTAACAACGACCAGGCGTGGTGTCATATAATCTGCAACACTCATACTTAACCCCCTAGATAAGCTTTCTGAACTTCTGAATTAGCTAATAATTCGGAACCCCGACCACTAAGCTTGACTTGTCCACTAGCTAAGACATAGCCGCGGTCAGCGATTTTCAGGGCTTGATTGGCATTTTGTTCAATTAGTAAAACCGTCGTTCCAGCCTGATTGATTGCCTTGATGATCTCAAAGATCTCATTAATAAAGATGGGCGCTAATCCCATTGAAGGTTCGTCAAGCAACATCAGCTTGGGCTGCGCCATCAGTGCGCGGCCCATCGCCAACATTTGTTGTTCACCACCTGAGAGCGTCGCGGCATCTTGATGCCGACGTTTCTTCAAAATTGGAAAGTAGTCGTAAACTTGCTGATAAGTCTGAGCCAATTGACCCCGATCCTGCCGTAAAAAAGCACCCATTTGTAGATTTTCTTGAACAGACAGGCCGGGAAAAATATGGCGTCCTTCAGGAACTTGCGAGATACCCGCCCGCACAATTTTAGGAGCGGCCGTCTTTTGGATGGGTTGATCCAAATAGTGAATAGAACCACTGACCGGACGCATCAAGCCAGATATCGTGTGCAACAACGTAGATTTCCCGGCGCCGTTAGCACCAATCAACGTAACGATTTCACCCTGTTGCACGTCAAAACTAACACCTTTGACTGCCTGAATCGCGCCGTAATTAACGACTAAATCACGTACTTTAAGCATTTACACCCCTCCTAGATAGGCCTTGATAACGGCCGGATCATGTTGAATGGCTTTTGGCGTCCCAGTTGCCAGTAACGCCCCGTGCTCCAACACGTAGAGCCGCTCGACTACGTTCATAACTAGTGACATGTCGTGTTCAATTAGCACAACGGTAATATGAAATTCTTGTTGAATTCGGCGAATCAAGCGCGTCAAATCCGCCGTTTCTTCGGGATTCATACCCGCTGCGGGTTCATCAAGGAAGAGTAACTTGGGCTTCGTCGCCAGGGCCCGCACAATCTCTAATCGCCGCTGAATACCATATGGTAAACTCTTTGCGGGCTGATCAGCGACGGCGGTCAAATCAAACATCGCTAATAAGGCTTGCGCCGCCTGGGTCATTGCCCGCTCAGTCTGGTAATACTTAGGTAAGCGCAGGATGCTAGTCAAAAACCGTTCATGATAATGATTGGTCATTGCAATGCGCACGTTATCGAGTACACTCATCTCCTTGAACAACCGGATATTCTGAAATGTCCGTGAAATACCAACCCGAGCAATCGTAGCGGGCTGCTTGCCATTTAACGACACCACGCCCTGATCTGTGTAGAAACTAATGCTACCCGAACTAACCGGCGTTTCACCAGTCAACAAGTTGAATAACGTGGTTTTACCAGCACCATTCGGGCCAATCAAACCAATCAGCTCGTCTTGATCAAAATGGAGTGAAACGTCAGCAACGGCGGTCAGGCCGCCAAAGTTTTTGACCAACCCTTGTGCGTCTAATAACCGGCTACTCATGGTTAACCGCCTCCTTAGTTGATCGCCGTCTGAATAGACGCGTGAATGAGAACTCCCACGTTCCTAACAGTCCGGCTGGCTTAAAAATCATAATCAAAATCAGTGCCAATGAATAAATAATCATTCGGATCGTACCGAAGTTTTGTAAGATCGTGTCGAGCGCTCCTAATACGATTGCGGCTACGAAAGTCCCGGTAATACTGCCGACCCCACCGAGTACGACAATAATCAGAATCGCAATGGAAGCCATGATATTAAAATCACCCGGCGCAATCGTCTGAATGTAGGCCGCGTGCAACGACCCACCAATCGCCGCAGTCGCCGCGCCAAAGACGAAAGCGGCCAACTTCCAGCGCGTCGTATTGATTCCCATGGCACCAGCCGCCAGTTCATCATCCCGCACAGCCATCACGGCCCGACCACCGCGACTGTGAATAAAGTTGACCGTGATAATCGTTGTCAGACACATTAAGACATACACCGTTGCCCACGAAGCAAGTGCCGGGATATTGAATAACCCCGCTGCACCGTTCGTAATTTTCAGATTATTGATTAGAATCCGAATGATTTCGGCCGCCCCCATCGTCGCAATGGCTAAGTAATCACCGCGCAATCGTAATGTTGGGATGCCAACAATGACCGCCGCTACCATGGCAATCACCATGCCGACGATCATCGACAGATAAAATCCCGCGGGCGTCGCCATTGTTTGGGTCATAATACCAGTCGCGTAGGCGCCAATTGCCATAAAGCCGACGTGACCAAGCGAGAACTGGCCTGCAAACCCAATAATCAGATTGAGTCCCACCGCCAATATAACGTTGATACCAATCGTCACCAGCATATTTTCAATAAACGAGTTAATGACGCCCATCAGCTCTAAACCGTCAATCACAACAAAGCCGATAACCATCACACCGAGCCACGCCATGTTAGTTTTCAAATTTGCTTTCATTAATTTGGCGCCTCCCTCAGACTTTTTCCTTGGTTCGTTTACCGAATATTCCAGCCGGCAACACGAGCAAAATAACAATTAAGACAAAGTAAACCACCGCGTCCTTGTATGCGGATAGGCCAATCGCCTGAACACCAGTCTCCAGGATGCCGATAATAAAGCCCCCCAATGAAGCCCCAGGCACAGAACCAATCCCACCAATCACGGCTGCGACAAAGGCCTTGATACCGGGCGTCATGCCCATCAACGGATCAATCGAATTATAGTATAGGCCAATCAAGACTCCGGCAGCGCCGGCCATTGCAGACCCTAATGCGAACGTGAACGAAATCGTATGGTTAAGATTGATGCCCACCAACTGTGCAGCTTCGGGATCAACAGAAACGGCCCGCATTGCTTTACCCATTTTGGTACGTTTGATAATTAATTCCAATAGAATCATTAATAGGCACGCCGTTCCTAAGATCAGTAGCTGCACATTCGATACCCGCAATCCGCCCCAGTGATAAGTCACCACTTTGATTGCTTGGGGAAATGAACGGGCACTCGCACCAACAAAGTATGACATTCCATTCTCAAGCAAGAATGAAACACCGATTGCCGTGATTAGCGCGGTAATTCGCGGTGAATGGCGTAATGGGCGGTACGCGAAATATTCAATAATCACACCACTAACTGCACAGATCACCATTGCGGACAGGAGCGCCGCAACAAAGTTAAAGTGTAGTGACTTCAAACTGTAATAGCCCCAAAAGGCCCCCAACATATAAATATCGCCATGTGCAAAATTAATTAATTTGATAATGCCATAAACCATCGTGTAGCCTAGCGCCAATAACGCGTAGATACTTCCTAGCGATAGTCCGTTGATCAATTGTTGTCCAAATGTCTGCATATGTGTTCCCCCACGCTTTCACTAGTCTGACTATTTGACGTTATAAACCTTGCTGACCACGCCATTCGTCAATTGTTCAATTGAAATCGTCTTTTCAGGATTATGTTGCTTATCGATAGTCGTCGTCCCAGTGACACCCTTGAAGTTCTTAAGTTTGGCTAAACCATCGGCGATTTTAACAGAATTAGCCGAGCCTTCCTTTTCGATGGCTGCTTTGATCATATAAACCGAATCATAAGCGAGTGCTGAAAAAGTTGGTGCGGTACTACCATACTTTGCCTTGTAAGCACTCATAAATTTCGAAGCAACTTTGTTCGTTGCCGAAGCCTTAGTAGAAAATGGCGTCGTGTAATAAACATTGGTAGCATTAGACTTGCCAGCAATTTGGGCTAATTTAGCATCCGCCATCCCGTCACTACCAACGATTGGAGCCTTGATTCCCGCTTGCCGCGCTTGCTTAACGATTAGACCGATTTCTGAATAGTAACCAGGCGCATATATGGCATCGATCTTTTTATGTTTCAACGCAGTTAGGATGGCATTAAAGTCCTTATCGCCCTCTTGGAACGTTTGGCTGCTAACGACCGTGCCCCGATACTGCTTCTTAAACGCCTTTGTTAGGCCCGTGCCGTAATCACTGGAGTTATCAGTCAAAATGGCGACGCGTTTCGCCTTCAAGTTCTTAGTCACAAAGGTTGCTGCCGTGGCTCCTTGAAAATTATTCTGATAGCAAGCTCGGAATATGTACTTTTGAACTTTGCCACTCTTTTGCAACGTATAATCCGGATCGGTCGCTGATGGACTGACTGATGGTACTGCCGCCTTAGTCATATTAGGGATCGCCGCAGTCCCGGCGCTAGTTGTCGCGGGACCAACTACGGCCACGACCTTATCGTTATTCACGAGCTGGGCAGCCACGGAAGCAGCAGTCGTGTTCGATGTCTTATTGTCCCGGATCACCAACTGAATTTTCTTCTTGGTCCCCCCAACCTTGATTCCACCGCTCTTATTGATTTTCTTGACGGCTAACTGAATGCCTTGCTTTTGCTGTTCTCCATAACCGGCCGCAGATCCAGACAATTCCATATTGACCCCAATTTTAATAGTCTTGCCAGGATTATTTCCTTGACTTGAACTTGATTTGGCAGTGGCACACCCTGCCAGTGTCAACGCCATCGCACCAAGTGCTGCAATCTTCATCGTTTGTTTTTCCCATTTTTTCATTAGTTATTCCCACTTTCGTTTTTTTATTGCTACGTTGTTGACCCCGATCCTCCTTAAGTCACAAAAAGGCCTCATCCACCGTAGTGAATGAGGCCTTTACCCGGAACTGAGCCTCATTACCACAATGGGAAAGAAGGGCTCAGTTCACTTGAATTTTGAGTTATACTCAAGGTCAAGTGACCGGGTCCTTCTTCGTTAATAATAAGGCTAAATTTTGAACAGCAAGGGTTGTCAACAAGTTGGTTAGGTTAGATTGAATTTTCATAATTGACGCGCCTCGCTTTCAAAAGTTTTTGTAATGTTGATGTTTCTTAGATTAATTAACTTTTAATTATAAGTCAAGTGAATTTTTAATTGTTTTTATATTAATTAAAAGGTAAACCACTACGGGCTCATAGTGTCGACAGTAATTCAAAAAAATTATTTTTGGTCTTGATTAGCTTCGGTTGAGAGGCCCCCCTGACCAACCAGCTTATTCAGCCGGATTAAAAGCATAAAAAAAGAACTGATTACTAAACTGGCAATCAGTTCCCATTCAAAAATTAGGCCGTCATGGTCGTTATTCTAGTTAAGCCTTTAAGAGTTTTTCAACTTCGCTCTTGAGCTTAGCTTCGTCCATACTCATATAAGGCGCTACTTCGTCAGCCGTCTTGTCAGTATCATGACTATCAGCGTCCATAAAGTGATTCCAAATCGCATCCCGTACGGGTAACTTAGAGTCGCTCCAATCAAACACGTCCGTCATCTTTTCGTCTAACATACTGTTCATTTCAACTGCTGCAGCCATACTAAAACAACTTCCTTTCTAATTTTTGATACACCTTGATTATAGGTCAAAATTTGAAAAGTGGTTAAATTTTGTTTGGTATTACGAAAATAAATTACGCATTCTTTTGATAAATTGTTTCCAGGGCCGCAATATCAGCACTTGACAACGTGCTCTTACCTTGTGAAACCGGGTACATCACGGATTCAGTCGATGAACTGTGATCCAACCCTAACGCATGACCTAACTCATGAACTGCGACCGATTTACTGAAAGCTGAGGCGTATGAGCCGTTAAGACTAGCCGTCGCGTTATTCCAATATTGGATACCTCGCCAGCTAATTTGCTTAGTAATATCAGGGCCACCATGACCAAGTTCAACACTGGTCGCACCAGTCGTCATTTTTTTATGATACATCGAAAAAGTCACTGAATTTTGTGACCCGCTGGCTTGACCAGCTACCAGATGGACCAACCCAGTCTGGTTATAAGTCGCGACAGCTTCAAGAAAGACCTGCCGGGCCGCTTTGGGAACATTATGATCGAAGGAATAATAATACGTCTTCTTTAAGGTGGCGTTCTGCACGATCGATTCAATCGGTGTTGCTTGCGTTGTTGAACTAGTTGCTTGCGAACTCGAGCTAGTGACCGAACTGGCACTCGCAGTCTTATCCGTCTGCTGACCTGATGATTGCTTACTTGAGTTAGTCGCCGAATCTTCGGTAGCACTGCTAGTATCATCAGCACCCAACAAATGACTAGATAAGTCACCCGACAAGGCAGCCGCTAGATTCTGACGACTCGTCTGATATAAAGCTGCCGCGCGCGGGGCAAGCGTATCATAGTTGCGCCACCCAAATAACACGAGGCCGATTAGACACAGCGCTTTGATTCCGCGCATTAGATTTTTTAGCATGCTGTGCGCTCCTCTTAATTTTTTAACATGGTGACAAGCAATAATTTAAGTTTATTAAACCACATGACACCCCACTTAAACATAGCTCTTAGTGAATCATTAAGAATATTTAGGATTACCGCAATCTACTTGTAATCTTAATCCGCTTTCACACACCTACTCGTCATTCTAACAACCGCGGCACCCCACTGAACAAAAAAAGACGTGAATTTTCATTCCCGTCTTGATGTGGCTACTTATTTCGAAAAACATACAGTTTCGAGAACAAGAAGTTCCCAATGATGGCGCCGGCCTGCCCAAGAATCTTGGCTAGTACCGCCGAGCTCCCCAATACTGACATCAACAACCATAAAATAATCGCTTCAACGACGTACGTCACGATCCGGGTCGCATAGAACTTACCCATTTCACGATAAACGTGGTGTGAATGATGGTCGAACACTTTCAAGCGGTCCACCCAGAACGCGACTTGAACGGCAATGACCCAGGAAATAACATTAGCGACCTGGTATTCGAGTCCGATTAGGTGGTACATCGTATAGAAAGTTGCAAAGTTGACCGCAACACTGATCAATCCCCACAAGATATAGCGAATCGCCTGATTACGGGTTTCTTTAACGGGGGCAAATTACAAGTTTAATCCGAACAAGCCCGGAATCTTTCAATGGCAGTCTGT
>NZ_JAKZEQ010000060.1:0-8142 GCF_022549155.1 Lactiplantibacillus sp. ME-2 | reverse complement strand
AAGGCATGACTTATAAGATGATTGAACGAAAGACGGGGATTAGTAAACGCACGCAGCAGCGTCGGTTTAAGTTAATTGAAAAAGATAGCTTCTAAATTTATTTAAGATGGCTTAAATTAGCCTAAACATGAATACTTAAATAATCGCTTACTAAAAAGATTACTGCTTGGTTTAAGTAGTCTTGAGAAATATTCATTTTGAAATTGGAGGCATTAAATTATACTAGCTTTCTATATAATATTAGTTGTGATAGGGTTCGATATGAACTACAAGAGGCCCGCTCAATTGTTAGTTGAGCAGGCCCTTTGTGGGTATTTTGATAAAGAGTTAGTTACTCTATGCTAATTATAAGTCTTAGTTTCCAAATAGAAACATATTTATCAAAATAATACAGTTTATACGATGGATGTTAGTCTCTACAATGTGTTTCATAGCAGTTGATAGTTACGGTTAAAAACCGTATGCAACAATTAATAAGAAATGCAAATTTTACTAGTCTTCATTATAAAATTTTCTTAGCTGTATAAAAGCCGGCGTATTATTAGAGTCTACAAACTCTAATAATACGCCGGCTTTTATACATTATCGGATAACTAATACCGAAATTGGTGAATATTTAGCCATGTAAGCTGCTTGACTACCAAAGTGACGTCGAATGCCCCGCTTGGCTTCAGAGCCAATGATTAAAACATCTGGTTCTACGTGTGGAATAATATCTTTCACAATGACTTCACCAGGTTCACCTTCAGCTACTAAGGCTCGTACATTCTTGACACCAGCGGTTTGAGCTTCTTTTTGGTATTCTAAGATATGCTTTTCCAGCTCAGTTCGCTCGCCGTGAACGAAGCCTTTACTTAAAGCTTGATACACGTTCATGTCATCTTTTTCCAAGACAGAAACAATAACTAATTCTGCTTCATCTTGAATGGCTTGATTAATGGCATGCTTGAAAGCTAATTTAGCATCAGCAGAATCATCGACACCTACTAGGATTCTCTTAAAAGCTGTACTCATTATTTAGCCTCACTCTCAGTTTGATGAGCTGCCAGCTTAGCAGCGTAACGTTTATTGCCGCGATATAAATCATAAATGGTCCATGCCAATAAGGCTAAAATTCCAACAATCAAAATATTGGCAATAATTGAAGATAGGTTCTGTTCAGCTGTTGACGGATTATCTCCGAAGAAACCTAGAATTGAGTCCGGTAATCCTTTAAGGTTCAAAACAGTTAGCGCAATAACTGAGAACCACCCTAAAACCTTGACCCATAGTGAGTTTTTAAAACGTTGGCCCATTTCTACCTCACTATTTGTCATCATTAGTAACGGCAACATGGAGAATGGAAGGGCAAATGCCAAGAATACTTGGGAGTTATTCATTAAATTATTTAAGGCAGTATGTTCAGCAATAGCACTTTTTCCGCTGGTAAGGGCAACACAGATCAAAACAGGAATAACTGAAATTAACCGGGTTACTAGACGACGTAACCAGAGCGGCATACGCATGTGTACAAAGCCTTCCATGATTACTTGCCCTGTTAGAGTACCCGTGATAGTGGAGTTTTGCCCAGAAGCTAATAATGCCACTGCAAATAGGACCGATAAGACCCCAGATTTAGCAACTGCAATCAAAACGCCGTTACTTAACATAGAAGTATTAGATAGAGCTTGATACAATCCGAAGAATGAAGGATCCTTGACAGCTCCGGTCTTGAAAACAGCAACCCCCATGATTAATAACAATGAGTTAACAACAAAAGCAAAGGATAGTTGAATGTTTGAATCCCAAGCGGAAAACTTGACTGTTCGAGCAATATCCTCCTCATCATGATGGTCAACTTTTCGTGTTTGTGATATGGCCGAATGCAAGTACAGGTTATGGGGCATAACGGTTGCTCCAATGATACCTAAAGCACCTGATAAGGGTGTCATACCAGCAACTGATTTAGAACCTGAAAAAGTATCGGCAGTAGGGACGAGGCCCTTAATTACGCCGCCCCAATCTGGATTTGATAAAGCCACTTGATAGACGAAAACTGCTAAGATCACAATAATTAAGCAAACAACAATAGCTTCGATTTTGCGGAAACCAATTTTAGTTAATAATAGCAAAACTAGAACATCAAAAACAGTTACGAAAACTGCAATAACCAATGGAATATTGAACAGGAGATATAAGGCAATTGCGGCCCCGATAACTTCGGCAATATCCGTAGCCATAATGGCCAATTCGGTTAAAATCCATAGGACAACCCCTAATGACTTGCTAGTCCGGGCACGAATGGCTTGGGCCAAATCCATCTGACTCACGATACCAAGTTTAGCTGCCATGTATTGTAAAAGCATCGCAATCAAACTTGACATCAAGATGACAGACATTAGTAGGTACTGGAAATTTTGCCCACCGGTGATTGAAGTTGACCAATTACCGGGATCCATGTAGCCCACGGCGACCAATGCACCAGGCCCTGAATATGCAAATAAAGTTTTCCAAAAGCTCATATTTTTGGGAACTTCAATTGTGCCATTAATTTCTTCTAGCGAAGGACCGTTAGCATATTCTATTAACTTATGCTTTTTGACGCTCCCCTTTTCTTCCTTGCTCAACTAAATCTCCACCTTTCTACAAATAGGCTAACATTTAAGCCTTTGTTATTGTACAATAAAAGTCAGAATATTTAAACATTTTTTTAGGCACGCTTAAAATTATTCTGCTTGTGGGTGAATAAAATGAAATCAAGAACAAGTAATTATTTAAAAACTATATACGAGACTAGCTATACGCAAAGATGGACCTGTAACAAGCAACTTGCAACAATGTTAGGCGTGTTGCCTGGATCAGTTACTGAGGCAGTTAATCGATTAATTTCACAAAAATTAGTTGTTAAAAATAAAGGCCAGATTAAGTTAACGAAACGGGGCTATCAGCTAGTTGCAGATTTGATGTATCGTTACCGTCTATGCGAGATTTGGCTCGCGGATAATATTCAATTATCACTACCAGAGGTTCCTAGACAAGCATGGCTAATGTCAGCTATCGATAGTTCTGTAGTAATGGCCAAGTTAAATCAACAAATGGCTTATCCCAAAACGAGCCCATTTGGAGGTGCTTTAAAGTTAGAATCTTTTTCCAAATATCAGCACCCAACTTTGCTATCCTTATTATCAATACCAGTCGGGAAAGAAGTTAAAATTATTAGTTTTTTAGAAACACCCGCTACAATTCATTATTTTCAGCATTCTGGCTTGCATCTCGGGCAAGTATTGACCATTAATAGTAAGAATACAGTATTACCAAATATTTCAATAACTGATGTTAAGGATAATGAGTATCTGATTGATAATTCGATGGCTGTTTATATATATTGTGAGCTCTTAAGTTAAAAGCTTTTAAAGTTCTATAGTAGTCAAATCTTTATAAATAATGGTATTTATGAAGAACACTAAAATGAGAAATAGGAGATAATAATGATTAATCATCCTAAACAAAGGTCAAAATTGATTTATCAACATCAATGGAAACACCAACACACTATCAAGGCAGAACAATGTATGCTGAAGAACAAACAAAGACATACTTTTCGAGTCTTAAATTAAAATTATAGATACAGAAACTATGTATTACGGCTTATAACAGTTGCCATCTAACTATCAGAATTTAAAGAATTGATACTATGATGTCATTAATACTAGGTTTAGAAAATGGTTTTGTAGGGTGCGCCTACTTGACTGCTATTATTTGCAAGAACAACGATAATAATAAAGACTAGATATCATAGAAGGTGTCAATTCAATGATGTCTAGTCTTTAAATGAAGTTGACTAAATCCTAAATGACGACTAGCAATAACTATGTAGTTATTTCCATTCGTCATTTTGTGACTAATGGGTCACATTCTCTACATATTCATAAGACTTCAGCATTTTAGTTTGGGCTGAATTCAAATCAATGGTTTGAACAGGAATAAAATGTTCAGATAATTCTGAACGTCGATCACCAGCAAAAATTGAAATGGTCATATCATACAAGTCTATATGGTATAACAAAGATCTTTGTGCAGTGTCAATGTAAATAGTAGTTTTAGTAAAAGGCTTCCAAAAATATATCTGTGGGGGTAAGAGACGACAAGAATCTAAAAAGCTATAAGTTTCATTAGGGGTCATATAATTCTCCTTTCTTCTGCCTCAAAGTATAGCATTTTTAACCCAATAACAAAAAAATCTTTTTCAAGACTAACTTTAAAACAAACCTCCTGAGTCGTAGTAAATTCAAATTTAGGGGGCTACTGTGTTCCCATAATGAAACAAGAGATATTAAATAAGTTTGAAAAAAATATTCTTGCTTTAAAATTTTATGTAGTCTTACGGCGCTAAGAGTCAGCGATATCTACCATTGGTATAAGCGTTTTAAAGTGAAGCGTTTTCAGACTGAGTCACATCAGTCTGAAAACGACTGTTAAATCCGTTATGACATAGCTAAAATGCCTAATTGAAAAATATCTGGAAGTGCCATATTTTAAAAGCCGGTTCGTTTCATAATGGATTTAATGTCCAACCGTAGGAGCTTACTTTAAGTAAGCTGTTTTGGTATTGGTTGACAGGATTCAGGTTAAAATCAACACTAAGACAGCTATTAATGGATTAACCTGAATAAAATGGTTGGAATTGTGTTACAGGAGTCTCATTTTTGGATGAGTATAATGCTACAAAGAAAACTAAGTTGGTGCTTGACGGAGAGCAAAATAAAAATATTATTAAGGGGTAGATTGCAAATTTAATCCGAATTTTTGGACAAATTTGTCAGCATCACTTGGTAAGGTGTTTGCCAGTTAAGTACTTTAAGGGGGCGCTGGTTAATTTCGAGTAACGTCGTTGTTAAATCTTGAGCACTAATGTGCTCAAAACAAGTCCCCTTAGGGTAAAAATAACGTAAGTTTCGATTAAATCGTTCATTACTGCCGCGTTCAGCTGGTGCGTAAGCATGGCAGTAATAGGTTTGAATACCGTATTGTGGTTCAAATGACACTAGATTGCTAAACTCAGTGCCACGGTCGACAGTAAAGCTGTGCACTGGCCCCTTAAAAGTTGTTAGAAACATAGTTAGGGCTTCATTAACAGTCGCCGCTGTCCGATCTTTTAATCGGTAAGCCCAAAGAAAACGTGATTTGCGATCAATTAGCGTTAATAAAGCAGCCTTGCTATGTCCACGAGGTCCAACCACTGTATCTATTTCAAAATCACCGATGCGGTTACGTTGGTTAATCACAATTGGTCGTTGTTCAATTGAACGCCCTAATGATTGATTATATTTAGAACGTTTGTCAAGGTTACGCCGTTGGCGTAGCCCATGTTCAGGTAGTTCACTCAAGGAGAATTCAATTTTCCCCTGATATAGCCAATTATAAATAAATTTAGTGGCTAGTTTAAGCTCATGCGCAATCACTTCTGGTGACCAGCTTAGACGTAAATGGTTTAGAATGGTTTGCTTTAATTTGGCATTCAGTTTAGTTTTTCGGCCACAATGCGCCTGTTTATATTCAGCGTTGGCCTGTGCTAATTCAGCTTGATAAGGTTGACAACGAGATAATTCATAAGAAATCGTAGACGGCGATCGTTTTAACCGCTCAGCCATTTGGATATTGGTCAGTCCTAGCTCACAAAAGGTTTCAATTTTAATTCGTTCAGAATAGGTTATACTAGACAAAAGATCAGCTCCTAAAAAATGGGTTTGTGGTAAACACCATTTTAAAGGAAGCTGATCTTTTTTGTCCGAACAGCGTTCGGATTAATTTTACAATCTACCGTATAATTAGTCTAAAACGCGGGGTAGCTATGATGAAAAATTATTTTAAAGGACGACATTTCCAGAAAGACATTATTTTGGTGGCCGTTGGCTACTATTACAGATTTTCATTGAGCTATCGTGATATTGTTGAAATATTACGTGACCGTGGAATTGCCGTTCATCATACAACCATTATGCGCTGGGTTCACCATTACGGGCCACTATTCAAATTATTATGGCGTAAACAGCGATGCTCACATAGCCAGAGTTGGCGAGTCGATGAGACTTACATCAAAATCAACGGTCGATGGTGTTATTTTTACCGAGCCATTGATAGTCATGGATTAACGCTAGACTTTGAGTTACGTAAACATCGTGATTATCAGTCCGCTTATCATTTCTTGAGATGCCTATTGACAACCTATGGTTGTCCAAATTGCTTGGTCACTGATCAATATGGAGGAACGTTAAAAGCCATTAAACAAGTGATTAAGGATGGGTTATTGGCAACGGAGAATCACCAGTGTTCTAAATATCGTAATAATTTGATTGAACAAGATCATCGGCTAATTAAACATGTCTTAGTAAAATCAAGTGGCTTTCAATCGCTACGAACGGCTTTAAAAACCTTAAGTGGGATTGAAGTTATGCATCAATTACATAAACAAAGCCAAAGAGAACCTAATATCTTTGGTTTTTCGGCATTACAATCGTTAAACGAATTATTGGCAAACTAACATGGCAATGACTGTCAAAATGTGGTAAACAGACCTCTTTATTATTTTTGCACCAGAACCCTCATTACGAGGTGGGTGGCCTTTTTTGTGTGCATTCTGCTTCATTTAAATGGACAAGTATACGTCTAAAAGGTGAACGTGTCGTCTGAGAGCATGTTAAAGATGTATAGTTACTCTGTATTTTCTTTAAACCTTCTTTTTTCAGATGAAGACAAATGATCTTCAACGTAATCGTCAATTAGAAACTGAATTACCTCATAATTGTATCCCATTTTTAAATATCGTTTTAATTCTTCAATTTCTGCTTTTGTTTGTGGAGACACTTTCAAGGTTTTTCGTTGATTGGTAGCTGGAATGTACTTAGATGTTTCGTCCGGTATAGTGCTAACTGGTTTATTTTCTTTCTCTTTTTTCGGGGTGACAGTATCATTTTCTAAGAAAGGTTTCTCTGGAGTAAAGTTTCCCTTTTTCCGTAGAGCTTCTAGTTTGTTTACAGACATATATAATCACCTCTAACTATTTTCAGACTCGTAGACTCTTTGAGCAAATTCGCTAGCAACCAATTTATATTTCTCCATAACTTTTTTGTCAAATCTATCTCGGTCTGTAATTCCCGTAATATCAAATCTTTTTATTCGTTCCATATGCGGAATGACGGTTTTAAAAACAAGGTCGTCTCCAAATGCATCTTTAGCTGCTTCGAGCATTGCTGTATCAACGGATCCATTCTTATTTTGTAAAACTGGCAATATTCCTAATATATCAATATCTAAGGAGTATGTATCTTTATATTTCAAAAGATCACTAATGTAGTTTTCCGCTCCTGTCAATGAACGTTCCTGCGTTTGGAATGAAATCAACGTGTAGTCGGAAGCTACGACAGCGTTTTCTGTTACTTCTTTACTCATCGGTGGAACGTCCAAAAGGATTATATCAAATGTGTCTTTTAATGGATCGATTAAGGGTTTCAATATTAATGCTTCATCATAAGATCTATTTGTATGTTGGTAAACGTATTTAGGAAAGTCTTGGAAATCAGTAAAAGACGGTAACAAATAAAGATTGCTTATAATCTTAACTGGTAAATCACGAAAGCTCTGATTTGATACTCCATACATGATAGTTTTATCAACGGTGTTTATATTATCTGGATCGTTAGCTGATTTTGTTAACAGCAATGCTTTAGTTGCATTAGTTTGAGGATCTAAGTCTATCACTAATGTTTTTACACCAAGCTTAGATAATTGGTAAGCAATTAGAATGCTATTTGAGGTTTTACCAGCTCCACCTTTATAGTTACCAACAGTTATTACAAGGCCTTTGCGTCTGTTTGCTAAATTGTCTATAGTTTTTTGCTCGTTCATTTTTTACCTCCAGTGTCCCCTTTTTGTATGATAATACGTTTATTTTGTTAAAATGTCAAAAAATAAAAAGAGACATGTCCCTTTGGGGACAAAGAGAAAAAGAGACATGTCTCTTTAGAGACAAAGAGAGAAGGGGAAAAAGGGACATTTTGTATTTGTAGATGCTTTAAATTAGGCTTTTGTAATATATCAAAATTATATAGAAAGAGACATGTCCCTTTGGGGACAAAGAGAAAAAGAGACATGTCTCTTTAGAGA